>JACMJI010000195.1 GCA_014380705.1 Gorillibacterium sp.
GATAAAGTCACCAGCTAATGTAACCATATCGGCTTTCTTTGTTTCATATAGGTTGACTGCGGAAGCACGGTCCTTAACAATGTTGACTACAAGTTTGGTAAGTTTAACGTTCGCAGCATCCCAGTAGTTAGGGTTTTTCTCAAATACGAGTTCTTGTTCATGCTTCCAAGTTTTAAGAACAAATGGTCCAGCACCGATAACTTTATCGGGGTCTTTACCATACTCGTCTCCAGCGGAAGCAACAAGCTCAGTCTTCTGAGGGAAGAAGAGTGCAAATGCAAGTTGTTGGGTAAACCAAGCAATTGGTTTCTCCAAGGTTATTTCAAGTGTTGTAGGGTCAATAGCTTTAACGCCCATTTCTTCTTTAGCAGCCTTAAGTGCAGCAGCATCTTTGGCATCTGTAGTGTGGACCTTGTTACCACCCTTAATCCATTCTAGCATGAAGGAATAAGCGGCTTCTGTATTTGGATCCACTGTGCGGCGGTAAGCTTCAACAAAGTTGTCTGCTGTAAGCGGGGAACCATCTGAGAAAGTGAGTCCTTTGCGAAGCTTGATGGTGTAAGTCAAACCGTCTGCAGAGATTGTTGGCAATGCTTCTGCAAGAGCAGGCTGTGGAACACCATCTTTGTCAAGACGGTAAAGACCTTCATTCAAAGCTCCGAGCATTGTGAAAGCAGCATTCGTGGTGCCTTTGGAGCTGTCAAGATCAGGTGGTTCTGCGCTGAAGACAATAGTCATCGTTTTGTTTTCAGTAGGTGCATTGGAACTGGTGGACTCTTTTTTGTCGCCGCAACCTGCAAGGGCTCCACCGATTAGTGTTAGGACCATTGCGGTTGACAAAAGCTTATTCATCTTCATAAAAAGCCTCCCCAATAATGTTATTATTCTCTGTACACAATGACTAACAGGTCGAGCTTGACTAATAAACTTACCCATAAAAGAATGAAAGTGAAACATCCATTCTTACTTATGATAGCTTGTCGTCAACTTATCTAACATTTCACGCCTGTTTTCATCTGCAACTTGTTACTCATTATACAACCATCGGTTAATAAAATCTACGATTTTTGTAAATTGATATTTTTTTAGGTGCTATTACTTTTACTTATCACGATAATGCATCTAAGCTTTACAGGAAAGAAGCATAAAAGCGACCACACCACACCTAAATTTGATCTATCGTTCGGATTAGACGATAGATAACATCCGTAATCGGGGTCTCAATTCGCCTTATTCGAGCTAATCGTAGGATTGCCCCACTGATCCATTCATTTTCTGTTACTCTCCCACCTTCCACATCCTGAAGCATAGAAGAACGATTTAAAGCTGTTGCATGGCAAATAGCAAGAATTTTATCCCATAGTTGGCAAGATAAAAGAACACCTTCTGCCTCAGAGATAGACATTGCCTCCGTAAACAAATCCTTCATAAGACCTATACGTTCCTCTTCATGGCAGAGTTCACCATTTGGAACTCGCAGCAATGCGGATAATGGATTTATGACTGCATTGACAATTAATTTCTCCCAAACGGCTTTTTCCATGCTTACAGAGAACTCAAATAAAAGCATTGCAGATTCCATTAGGAGAATAAGTCTACTTGCTTCTTGCCCCCGATCCTCACTTGCTTCCGTAAAAGCAGGACCAAATATCGTGGAACCCTGACCTGTATGTAAAACAGTGTTTGTGGAAGACTTTCTCGCAGCTTCCGTTGTCACTGCTAACCATAACTGTCGGTTAGGTACATAGGCTGCTAATTTCTCAGCATGCCCCATCCCATTCTGGAAGCATAAGAGATTCGTCTCGTCCCCCATTCCCTGGCTAATTCGATGGATTACCTCATCCGTTAAATCCTTTTGCTTAACCATTAGAAAAATCCAGTCCGGCTTCTCTCCCGATATAAAATCCTCTTGGTCAAAAAAACTTACAGCTAGTGACGATAAACCGACCTCACCCGTTAATGATGTAAGTACTAATGACTCATCCTTTATTATCTTCGCTTGCTCCTCGGTATGTGTAAATAGTTTGAACAGGCAATGATTAGCTATTTTCCCACCATAGAGCATTCCTAATGCTCCTGCTCCGATAATGTGGATGCGCAAAACCCTGTCCTCCTCTCTCATCTTTTCTTCTATTATATAGGATGATGGCCAAAACATGAAAAAGGATTGACACCTCACAGTTTAAATACTGCTGGTAGCAATCCATTTTAAAAAGTATCTTCCTTAATTTGTTATTCAATTCGTTCCAAATTTCCATTAGCATCCATCTTAAAACGCGCTTTATTCTCTTCCTCACCCTCGGCAAGAAACGCCAACTTACGGGCACGATCCATGATCTGCAGCAACGCTTTATAATCATCATTCACGACTCTATAGTCGGTTTCCACATTATTAACAAGCTTATCTTTCTTCTCATTCTCTTCACGCAAGCGGAAAAGCTCTTCACGACTTTCCTGAAGCTGCCTTTCTAATTGCTTAGCCTGACGAGTCAGCTCTTGAAAAGCTGTTTTCCAATGACGCAAAAAACGAATAACGGAATCAATAGATATTCCATCTTCACTCATACCATCACTACGCGACAGGGTGGAATCTACCGTATCGAGAAGGGGAAGCGAACTGAGTACAGGTGTAGGAATTGAATTTTTACGTTGATGGCTTCGCTTCTGACGCTGAGCCTTAGCAATCTGGATGGCAGCTTCATACTTTTTACGGACAAAACTATTCCATCTAAAGCCACAGGCCGCAGAGGTTCTACCAATCCGTTCGCCCACCTCCTCAAAGGCTGTTAACTGAGTGCTTCCTTCCCGAATATGACGAAGGGTTATTTCCGCCAGAATCAAATCATCTTCTTCCGTCCAAGCGTCTTGTCTTACTGCCGACATATGCCTATTCCTCCTACGTATCATAATGGTACGCCTTTCAATAATATCGTTTCATTCCTATACTCCAGCTCCCGATCCCTTTTTCTCGACCTAATGAGGAGGGCGGATGGGGCATATTTCTGCCGTTTGTATTATCTTTATGCCCATAATAGAGTTCATAGAATCTATTTGTTACTATCCGGTATAACCATTTTTTCAATCTCTCATACATTCTTTCTTTAATACACAAAAAGACACATTAGCCCATTTCACGGCTCATGCGCCCTTCATTCGTTTTTTATATTACTTAGGATCTGGTAAGGCCTGGATACCCTTGCAGTGAAGCAGAACTTTAAACAAGTCCCCCATCCGATCACCTACTAGCAGCTGTCTAATGGCACGATTTTTCCTGGCTATAGGTGAAAAGGGGTCAGGATCTGAATGGCTGGATAATAGATTTAGCACGCCATGCTCAAGCAAAAAATCTTTTTGAGACCACAGTATCGATTTCTCCGCCCCTGCTTGCTCTCCCGCCCGAATACATGCGCTAAAATTAACATGTGTTGTTAGATCTTGTTGTCCCGGCAAAAAAAACGGGTCGTCATGCGCTCTATGCCGATAGTAGCACATGAGTGTGCCATCCATTCGGTGCGGAGCATAAATCTCCTCTGCACGATCACCATAATCAATCGCGAGTAAACAACCTGTTTCTATTTGAGATATCCGCTTCATTATCCATGCATCTGCATGCAAATTTATTTCTGCGGTCTGACCTTCCTGAAGTTCTATCGATTCCCGGTACAGGTAGGCAAGGACAGCTTCATGGGTGCACGGACGGGTCACTTCTTGAAAATGTCCGCGCATATTGTCCCATGATACGAATATTTCCAGCAGCTCCCCGTCCTTCTGTCGAATCCGATGGACGGGGAAGGCATCAAGAAGTTCCTGCGCGAGGATAAA
>JACMJI010000196.1 GCA_014380705.1 Gorillibacterium sp.
AATGCATTCTTAAGGTTTGGTCCAAACTTGTCAATGGCCTCATTCAGTGGCTGAATGGCTCCATTTCGAATATAGGCGCCGAGGGCATTCCGTTCTTTGGCCGACATAACAATCATGTCATATTCCTGTGCGGAGCTTAGAATAAGGTTAACCTTATCCGGTTCGTTGCCCATGGAAGGAATTAGGTTTACCCCAAGTACATCGTTGATCAACTTGCGGGTATAATCCTCTTCTGGATTAAATTTATCCGTTCCATTCAAGAATTTAAGTGTAATGGGTTCCTTCTCCCCCGACTTGACTGCGCTTTGGGTGGGACTAGCGGCAGGGTTTTCAGCTGATTTCTGGGCACAACCGGTCAACGCTGAGGTGGCAAGAAGAGTAATAGTGCAGCTAACTGCTAAAAGCGATTTCTTAAAGTTCATGGATAAAACCCCTCTTCTATTCGTTTTTGGTTACTCCGTTATATCCGAATCCATTATACAGAAGCCTTTTACATGTACTATCTGTACACACATCACCACCCTCAAGGCGTTGCACCCTATGGAACTAACCTTTTACCGAACCGATCACAATCCCTTTTGTAAAATAACGCTGAAGCATCGGATATAAGATGACCATCGGAATCATAGAGAGCAATACCGTGGAGTTGATGATACTTTGTGGTGCCAGATTCATCATTCCCCCACTATCTAGTGAGAAGGTACCCGATGGGTCCATAGCCTCGAAGATAACAGTTCTCAAATATACTTGAAGAGGTGTGACCGATAAGTCGTTAATGTAAAGCCGCGATAAGAAATATTCATTCCAAAGCTGTACGGCATAGAATAGGGAAACCGTCGCGATAACCGGCTTGGAGATCGGTAGAAAGATACGGAACAGAATGGTCAGTTGAGACGCACCGTCTATCTTGGCGGACTCCTCGATTTCCTCCGGAAGGTTCTCAAAGAAATTTTTCACCAGCAACAGGTTAAAAACATTGGCAACGAGCGGGAAAATGACGCTCCAAATGGAGTTCAAGAGGCCGAGCTTATGAATCAGCAAGTATTGGGGAACGACTCCGCCGCTGAACATCATGGTGAACACAAAGGCCATAAGGATCGGTTTACGAAACGGGAGCTTGGTCTTGGAAAGAGGATAGGCCGCCATTACCGCTGTCAGAACACCGATGACACTTCCTGCAAGCGTTAAGTAAGTGGAAACCTTTAGGGAAGTAAAGAATTGATCTGCACCAAGTACATACCGGAAAGCATCCAACTGGATTTCCTTAGGCCATAGCTGAACCTTTCCCGAGATGACGGGATTGGCGCCGCTTAAGGCAACGGCCAGAAGGTTAAATATAGGTAAAGCGACAATCATCGTATAAAACACCAATATAGCGTGACAGGTTCGGACAAACCAGCGGTCAGCCTTCGATAATGTTGTCATTTGATTTCTCCTCCTACCAGATGCCTTTGCCAAGGAATTTTCGGGACATGGCGTTAGCGGACATCACCAGGATGAAACCGACCACTCCGCTAAATAAGCCTACTGCCGTTGTATATGAATACTGCATTTGCCCGATCCCGATTCGGAAGACGTAAGTTTCAATAACGTCGGCCACATCGTAAACCGCCGCGTTGTACATGATAAGGATTTGCTCGAAGGAATTCGTCAGCAGATTGCCGAGTGACAGAAGCGTCATCAAAACCATAGTGCTCGCTAAGTTTGGCAATGTTATATACCAAAGCTGCTTCATCTTGGAGGCTCCATCGATCATCGCCGCCTCATACATCTCGGGATTTATGCCGGAAATGGCTGCCAGATAGACGATCGTTCCCCAACCGACTTCCTTCCACATGGCCGAAGAAACAATAACATGACGGAAGTAGGATGGATCAAGCAAGAAACGAATGGGTTCGGAGCCGGTGCTTACGATCGCATCATTGACCGGTCCGTCGGAGGAGAGAAGATTGACGAAGATCCCTCCAACGATTACCCAAGAAAGAAAGTGAGGCAGGTAGATGGTCGTTTGCACAAACTTCTTGAAAGCAGCCCGCCTAACCTCATTCAAAAGAATCGCAATGAACACAGGAAGTGGGACCCAGAAGGCTAGCTTATAGAAATTGATGATCAATGTGTTGCGCAAGATCCGGTAAAATTCTTCGCTAGTGAACAGCTCGTGGAAATGCTTGAACCCGACAAATTCACTCCCGGAAACTCCGGCAAAAATATTAAAATCCTGAAAAGCTATAATCAGACCGCCCATTGGAATATATTTAAACAACAACAACAGCAGAAAAGCCGGTAACAGGATCAGATAAAGCTCCCCGTAGCCCTCTCTCCGGAAGGTTCCGATAATCCCCATTCGTTTAACCGGGTTCGGCTTTCTGCTGCTCTCCCGCCTCAGTGCTTCGGTTTTCCCCATTGAATTCCACCCCTTTTTGACTAGTTTGTAAGTGCTTACACTTCTTATGCACTTACTATACCAGTTGACTCTGAGACGGTGAATGGAGAGGATTTCGATAACGGGTAATATATTAAATACTTCGGAAGAAAGATGGGAACACCAGAACACAACTGGTTCCCTCCCCCTCAGCCGAAATCACATTCAGCCCAAACTGCGCACCGTAATGAATCCGGATCCGCTGGTGGACATTGCGCAGACCTTTACCCAGATCGGGATCGTAGTGGTGCATCAGATGCTCTGACAACTGCTGGCACTTCTCCTCTGTCATGCCCAGCCCATCGTCCGACACTTCCAGTATGATGACTCCCTCTTCTTCCACTAGTTCCGCCCTGATGGTAATCGTTCCTCTCCGCCCTTCTTCCTTCAAGATTCCGTGAAGCAGGGCATTCTCCACCAACGGCTGAAGAACGAGTGAAAGGGTCTCCACCCCATACAGCTCCTGGGGAACGTCGAGCTCGAGCTCAATACGGTCCTCGAACCGATATTTTTGAAGGTTAAAATAAGCCTGCATATGCCTAAGCTCCGTTTCAAGAGTTACCTTGCGTCCGGTATTCTGACTCAACCGGAAGAAGTCGGATAAGTTCCGGATCATGTAGGCAATATCGTCTGCCTTATATTTGAACGCCAACCAATTGATACTGTCCAGCGTATTGTATAGAAAATGAGGGTTGATTTGAGCCTGTAGAAGATTCAGTTCGGCTTCCTTCTTCTCCACATCCGCTTTGTATACATCATCAATAAGAATTCGAATACGACTAACCATCCAATTAAACTTGCGGCTCAGCAGCCCTATCTCATCTTCATGCTCCGTTGGCACCTGAACGGAAAAATCGCTGGTTTCGATGGTTCCCATGGCGTGGGCAAGCCTTCGGATCCGCCCTGTCATCCCGGCAGTGACCCTATAAGCGACCAAGAAAGAGATGATAATAATAAGAATGGATATCCATAAAAAGTTAAACAAAATATCCCTGCTGCGATTTCGTATTTCACTTGTTGGTATAACCGCTGTCAAATATAAGGGATAGTCTTTCAACTTCGTACTAACATATAAGCTTTCCTCTCGACCTCCACCGCTTCGGGCAGTCCCACCCGAAGAACCACGGCTCAGGATCGCCGACCACATCGTTGCCGTGATTGGCTCCGTACCGGTTGGCACATCCCGTAAGGTAGACAGCACTCTGCCTTGACCGTCAAGCAAATAAAGGTTGCTGATTGCGTCCATAGCCATGGGATCCATGATCTGCTTCATGGCTTGTTCGGACAGCTCGAACGAGGCCACTGCCAACCGGTCGCCGTATTGCCGTATGCTCATCACATCAGAGATAAAGGTAAATCGTTTGTTCTTTTCCAACGAAACCCCGGGAGTATCTGAATCACTGAAAACCCAATGGCTTCGAAAGCTGCGAGTAAAGACAGAGGACTGCTCCTTGAGAGGGTAGCCTTCCTTCCGGTATATATAACGCTCCATATCATTTAAGAAGCGGATCTCTTCATTTAAATACAGCTTAATCCGAAGGGGACTTTCCGGCCGTTCAAAGGTTTGCACCACTTTCTCCAAACTTAGATAATCGTCATATTTCTCTGCGGTGTTGCGTGATGAACTCTTGGTCAATACATCCTGAAGAACTAGATTATTAGAGAACAAATAGGCTTGATTCTCCACATCAGCAAGCAGACCATGGAGACTGCTTGATGTCTGAAGAAGACCGCCGGATATGACGTTCGTAAAGCTCTCCTCCGCTGTCCTTACGTTCTCCCGATAAGCGTAGAAGCCAAGCACCATTGTGGAGGCAACAATTAAAGCCGCATACATGCAGAAAATCCGGGTATGCAGCTTGAGCCTTAGGAATAGACCTCGGAGTACGTTCTTGAGCGGCATTCTTCCATCAACCCCTCTCCCTAAATTCAGATGGAGAAATACCCTCATATTTCTTAAATACCTTACT
>JACMJI010000018.1 GCA_014380705.1 Gorillibacterium sp.
ATTCTCTCTGGGTTAGCTGGAATGGCAACCTCATGACCCATTCCATCCTGAACGACCTTGTCGACAGCTACTGCTGCGCTCTCGCTTGGGCTAACAGTGGCTGATGGCATCTGTGATCCTGTTTCCGAACTCGCTTTCTTATTACTACATGCCGTTACAACAACGGTCAGGATGAGCAATCCGATGAATAGAAATCCTCTAACGCTAGTCTTGCCTTTTCTGAAACCAAACATAATGACCCTCCTGATGTTGTTTATACTTTGTATGTAGATAAGCAGCTGAGCTTATCTCCCTCAATTGATGATATTGATATTCGTTATCATTGTCAATACAAATCTTCTACCCAAATTTTGCCTTTCGGCGTTGATACTTAATCAGAATGACCTTATATAATGTTTCAGATGCAGGCAAAAAAAGCCAGGTTAAAGAACCTAGCTTAGAAATTTTAATCCGGTTGAACTCACGGTTTATTACTCGTTTAAAGCTTTTGCTAGACCTTCTAGATTCAAATACATGATCGCAATATAATCACGGTTATTCTGTTTATCCTCATCTGTTAAACCTTCAATTGGATTTAAGACATCTGTTTTCGCTTTAACCTCGGCAGCAATCGTCTCCGCAATCTTCGGGTCTACCATCGTTTCGAAGAAGATCGTTTTCACATCATGTTCCTTGGCAAATTTAATAATGTCTACCATCTTATCCGGAGACGGCTCCTGTTCAGGTGAAAGCCCGGAGATTGGCATTTGGGTTAAGCCGTATTGCTTCGCCAGATACCCGAATGATGCGTGCTGAGTAACGAATTCCGTGCGTTTGATGTTCTTCAGCTCTTCACTATAAGAAGCATCTAACTCCTTAAGCTTGGCTATATAAGCATCCGCATTCTTCTGAAAGTCGTCCTTGTGTGCGGGGTCCGCTTTAATCAAAGCGGCTGCGATCGCAGACACTTCTTGCTGAGCCAGTACAGGGCTTAACCATACATGCGGGTCTAAACCTTGATCATCCTGTGTTCCATCGCCTTTAGAATTTCCTTCTTCTTCATCCTCGACTCCCACAATCAGATCCATACCATTGCTTGCTTCGACGATCACTCGATCAGCATTCGTCGTGCTATCCAACGCTTTTTCAGCCCAGCCTTCAACAATTCCGTTATATACAAACACGTTTGCTTCTTGAATGAGGGTCATATCCTTGGCACTTGGCTCCCAATCATGGGGTTCAACACCCTGGGGAACAAGAGCAATAACATCAGCATACTCCCCTGCGACTTGCCGGGTAAATTCGTACATCGGGTAGAAGCTTGTAACAATTTTGAGCTTATTTCCGACAGTTGCAGCTGCTGAGGGGTTAGACGATTGTGTTGATCCCGTAGGCTTAGCTGCTGATTTCGAATCGCATCCCGATAGTAGAATGACGATGGCAAAAGCAGCAAGCCATGTTAGCTTACCCATATGATTCTTCAATGTTATGACCTCCTTAGGATGAGGATGTAGGTGTAAAAATTACTATTTTATACGATAAATATAAAGGCGAAGTATATTGATATTCAGCGTTTGACTGCACTTTCCCCTTGGGTGATGCCGACTTTTTTCTCCTTATGAAACTTAGACAATATTTTCTTGAGTACGATACCTAGAACAAGAAAAGATAACAGGACAAGGGCAATCGTTCCTCCCGGGGGAGTACCAAGTTCATAAGAAGCCGTCAATCCTGTAAAAACACCAGTGACCCCAATGATCATAGCGAGGACCAGCGCTGCATTAAAGCTATGGGCAATACGAATGGACAAGGCTGCGGGCAGCACGATCAGCGAGGATACGAGGAGAACGCCAACAATCGGCATGGCTGCAGCTACAATCATCCCTGTGAGCACACTGAATCCAAGTGAAATCGCATCGACTGGCAATCCATTTGTCTTGGCTGTTTCTTCATCGAAGGTTATCTGATAAAGCGGTCGGCGGAAAATAAAGAAGAATAAACCACCGATAATGGCCACAAATATCATTAGGAATAGCTCCGTCTGACTTACCGCTACAACCGATCCAAATAAGTAGGAAGTGAAACTCTTACTCATGCCTTTATTCAAGCTCATAAGCACAACGGCGGTAGATAGTCCACCGATCATAATAATAGCTATAGAAATTTCACTATAGGTTTTGTAAGTTCTCCTGACATACTCCACGGCAATGGCACCAATAATAGCAACAACAAACCCGGTCAATGTTGGATTCACTTTGATATAAGCACCTGCCGCTACACCAGCCAAAGACACGTGAGAAAGCATGTCAGCCATCAGTGCCTGCCTTCTAAGCATCAAATAAACGCCTAATACAGATGCAATTAACCCAATGATCCCGCCGGCACAAAATGCCCGCTGCATGAAGTCGTAGTGCAGCATTTCCAACCTCCATCCTCCTTCCGCTCCAGCTCAATGATCCGGTCTAAATAGCTTTTAACTTCAGCTAACCCGTGCGTAACCATGACTACCGTTCGCCCGTGCTCCTTCACTTGAGTATGCATTAATTCATAAAAAACCTTACGGCTGTCCTGATCCATCCCTGTTGTCGGTTCATCAAGCACCAGTAAATCCGGCTCCTGTGCCAATGCTCTGGCGATACAAATCCGCTGTTTCTGTCCGCCGGACAACTCGCCAATTTTGCGATCCCGATGCTCCCACATCCCCACATGCTTGAGGGCTTTTTCCGTCCGTTCATGATCCTCTGATTTCAGTCTGCGCAGCCATGAGCCTCGGACAAAACGCCCAGAGCGAACAAATTCTAGAATTGTACTCGGAAATCCGCTGTTGAAGGCGGCGATCTGCTGCGGAACATAACCGATCACAAGTTTTTGCCCTTCGGTATTCTTCTCTGCTACATGGATCTGTCCACTCCAAGGCTTGAGTAAGCCAAGTGCAACCTTAAGCATCGTCGTTTTC
>JACMJI010000019.1 GCA_014380705.1 Gorillibacterium sp.
AACTCTCCATGAAGATGAGTTTCTTCAAAGCCGAGGCTTCGATTCGTTCATCCAGAAAAAGCTGATATTGCTCAATTCAACACTAACGTGTTTGTTTTTTGTGACTCTGGCCGAAGCCTTGTCACGCTGCTTGTTTACTCGTTGTTCAGTTTTCAAAGGGCTGTAATCTCCACATCGTTTCCTCAGCGGCGACTCTTATATCATACCACGTTCGTCTAGTTAATTGCAAGCAATATTTTTCAATGCTTGTACGCCTTAGAGTCGATCGCGTTCGCTATTAACAAGTATATTCTGAAACCTTGTTAAACGGGCGAAAACTAATATACCATAGGACGCTTTCATAAGTCAAGCCTTACTAACCAATTCATTTACTCACTAAGATCGTACTTTATTTCTTGCGTAACGCGATATCTCTTTAGGAGATGCCAAACGAGCATACATTCTGAACACAACTCTATATCTTTTTTCAATGGCAACATAAACATCTCTACTTAACTGTTCATCCTTGAGATCAAACATCATTTCATCTAGTTCTTTACGAAGCATATATTCGAGCTCTCTACACTCCATCTCATTGAATAAAAAACCGAGCATAACCTGACGGTCTCCTTCCGGCCCTGTGCTTCTGGATCGCGATTAGGAAGTTCGCTTTATAGTTATGCTCATATTTGGCAAATTTTATGACATTGATTTTTATAAATTCAAACCTAGCAACCAGGGTGTAACTGTCACTTCAATAACTGCCGCAATCAAGAGCAGGACGAACAAAACCCCTATTAATGGAATTGTCGACCTAATAAATACTTTAAACTTAATCCATACCTTTTCTCTTGCTTTAGCAATGGGTAAAGAAATGACCAGATCAATCATTAAAAAACCAAAACGAATTCCGAAGGCACCTGCCAGAACAACAGCAGTCAACTCAAAAATTCCATGCGGGAGAATACCAACCACTAAGCTGAGCCTTGTTTCTCCCTCTAAATGGCCAGCCAAATAGCCAATGATCATCCCGTTCATAATTAAAAAGTATATTGGAATAAAAGCAAATAGCGCACCGCTAAATATGATAAGAACAATCGTTATCAAATTATTAAGAATAATAAAACCAAATAGCCTAAGTCCTTGATTGTTGCCTTTATCCATCGATTTTACGAGCTCTTTCATGTTATTTAAGGTTGACTCCATAAGGCCCTCATAAAGATTCAAATAACCCAGAACGATACCCAAAATAAAAATAAATGCTGATATAGCGATGTACTTTTTTAAACCTGTGATTTGCATAATTAGATCCTTTGGCTTCACTAAGGTTGCGCTCCCATCCCACTCTTTGAGTAAAAATATCTATAGACGAGCATAAGCTTTCGGTACGAGCATACATTGGTAAAAAGGTGATTCTAAAATGAACCAAGCCCCATTAGGGTATTTTGGAGGAGGTCGAACAATCTGTGAACGGATTTTATGTAGTAAACGGTAAAAAGCTTAAACAAATGTTCGTTGTTGCTGTAGCTTTATTGTTTGCAGTAGGTATTATTTATGCCGAGAGAGCAAATCTGACTGTTTTCGCACAAAAAGAACCCGCCGCCATTTACAACGTAAAGACAGACAAAAAAGTGATCGCACTAACCTTTGACATCAGCTGGGGTGAAAAGCGTGCTGAGCCCATTCTTAATATTTTGAAGGACAAAAATGTGGACAATGCAACCTTCTTCCTCGCCTCTCCATGGACTAAAGGCCACCCAGAGGTCGTTGAGAACATCGTAAAGTCTGGCTTTGAGGTTGGTAACCATGGGCACAAGCATTTGAATTACAGCACACTCAGTGAAACAGAAATCCGCAACCAAATCCAAACTGCTCATCAAATTCTGACAGATGCAACTAAAAAAGAACCTACCCTTCTTCGTCTTCCTAACGGAGATTTTGATAAGCGGGTTTTAAAAGTAGCAGATGAATTAGGTTATACCGTCATTCAATGGGATACAGATTCGCAGGATTGGATGAAAAAAGGAAAAGATGTAATAATCGACCGTGTTTTATCCAAGGCACATCCTGGCGACATCGTACTGCTTCATGCAAGTGACTCTGCTGAGCAAACCATTCAAGCACTTCCTGTGATTATCGAAAAACTAAAGGAACAAGGGTACCAGTTTGTAACGGTCTCTGAGTTGATCCAATCTGCTCATAGTGACGAACAGGAAGTAAAGGATCAGACCCCAGCCGTAAAACCAACCCCCTCTAAAGTTCCCTGATCACTCGAATAAAATAATAAGGAATAAATATTTAAAAAGCTCAATCACTTCGGCTATTCCTAAGCTGAAAGGGTTGGGTTTTCTTCTGCCAATGGAGTTGAACTATTCATAATTTTGATAATTGTACCAACGTTCTCAGTAAAAAGCTATTCATGTTCCTTATAATCAATCGGCAGTGGCAAATACTATGCCTATTATTATTAATGATGGGAGGAGAGCCCACGAATGAAAATAAGGCCATTAAGGTTAACTGCGGGAATCATGGTTTGCATGTTGATTTCATCATGTGGAGCACAACAACAATCTTCAGGTGAGCAATCAGGTCCAAGTTATAAGGATACAAAAACAATGGTTCTTGACATTCTTAAAAGCGAGGATGCAGCTAAAACCATGATGGAAAGCTCTAGGAAGACAAAGTCACAAGGATTGATGCTGCTGGCCACAGAGGAAGGTATGCAAATACAGCAGGCTGTTAAAGAGGTTCTGACTGGATCTGATGGCAGCAAGCTCATGGAAAAAATAATGACTGACCCCATGTTTGCATCCGACTTCGCTAAAGCAATTCAAGAGCAGAATAAAAAGCTTCAAAAGGACCTCTTGAAAGAGCCGGAATACCAGAAGACGATGATACAGATCATGCGCGATCCTGAATACACTAAAATCGTTGACAATGTCCTAAAAGCACCCCAATTCAAACTTACGATGATGACGGTTATCAAAGAATCTTTACAAAGCCCAATATTTCGAGCCGAACTTGTAAAACTTATGGGCAAAGCCATTGAAGAAGAAACAAAACCCAAGAATGTTACCGAATTAAAGGCACCGGAAGAAAAAGGTGGTAAGAAGAAAGAAGGCGGTGGCGAAGAAGGCGGTGGCGGTGAAGGCGGTGGCGAAGAAGGTGGTGGCGAAGAAGGCGGTGGCGAAGGTGGTGGTGGCTCAAGTAGCTAACTCCCTTCTATTCGTTACCAACTCAAACACCACAAACCAATGTGGAATCAGAATGAACCTTATATTTATACATTCTGATTTAGTAAAAAAGGGCTGCCGTTTAATGACAGTCCCTTTTCATATTTACTTACCTATTGATAAAATTATGCGATCCGCCAATTCCAGATATAGCTTACCTGTGTCAGTACCCTCACCATATACAGATGGAGAATAATCAGGCTGCCCAAGCAGATTATCGGGTGCCCCTAGTGGAATTTGGGCAAGAAGCTCGGAATGTAGCTCGTCAGCAAGCTTCGCCCCTCCCCCACGTCCGAACACATACTCTTTCTCCCCTAGACGATTAACATAGTATGACATATTCTCGATAACGCCGAGAATTTGGTGATCCGTTCGTTGCGCCATAGCCCCTGCTCTTGCAGCAACAAATGCAGCCGTAGCATGTGGAGTTGTAACGATAATCTCTTTACTCCGAGGAATCATCTGATGGAGGTCAAGTGCTACATCCCCTGTTCCCGGTGGAAGATCAAGGAGAAGATAGTCGAGCTCGCCCCACTCTACTTCTGCAAAGAAATTCTGCAACATCTTGCCGAGCATTGGTCCTCGCCAAATAATTGGTGCATTATCTTGGACAAAAAAGCCCATTGAAATCACTTTAACACCAAAACGTTCGACGGGTATAATCTTCTCCCCATTTATATCGGGGCGCTCATCAATCCCCATCATGTCGGGTATGCTAAATCCATAAATATCTGCATCAATAATGCCAACTCTTTGTCCTCTTCGAGCAAGAGCAGTAGCCAGGTTAACCGTAACGGTTGATTTACCCACGCCTCCTTTACCACTGGCAATTGCAATAAACTCAGTTTGCGAATCAGAAGAGAGTAGAGATGTAACCGGTGCTTCACGACCAACTGGTTTAGCTGTAGCATGAGCTTGTTGACCAGTCAGAGCTTTGTTATCTTCATGTCCCTCGTTATTAATCCCTTGCTCTAAACGGGTTCTCTCATAATCAGTGATGGCTCGGAAACGGATATGTGGTGATTCCACTGAAATTCTTAATAAAGCCTCAATTAGATCACGACGATACCGTTCTTTATCTGCTCCGTCATCCGAAGTTAATAAGAAAGTAAAGGATACG
>JACMJI010000197.1 GCA_014380705.1 Gorillibacterium sp.
AAGCCTTAGACGACAATAAATTTGGTTCGTTTGGCACGATTGAGGGGGGCAACAAGCCTAAGGTTCGCTATATGGCTATTTACCATGATGGACTGCATATTTATTTGGCAACCGACCGAAAGACCCATAAGGTAGAAGAGCTCCTGGAAAATCCAAATGTATGTTTATTAGTTGGCTTTGAAGCATCCGGAAGTAAAGATCTGCTTGAGATCGAAGCAACAGCTGTTGTTACCAAAGATGATAGGCTGCGGGAAAAGGTATGGAGCAAGGAACTAAAAAAATGGTTTGATGGTCCGGAAGACCCGGATTATGTCATCCTGTTTCTGGAACCAACAAGAATCGAATATAGGAGTAAGCATGGAAAGACAGGGATATGGGCACCTGAAATAATTAGGGTTTGATGTCACCTAAATGACACTTGGCAGCAACTAAATATACCGATATAATGAGAAGCTGGACGCTTAGGTCTTGCTTCTCATTTTCCAAATTGAGGTTGACAATTAACTACATATTGATGTATTCTCGGGTTACTAAACTACATATTGTACTTTGAAGGAGTGCTTTGCTAGTTGTTTTATTGACATCGTTTAATAGAAAACCGGTATAATTCCGGTGCGGGCCTACTACTTTCATTGTATTGGGGGCGCTTTCAAAAAGGGCTTTTCGAGGACCCTGCGATATTGCATTCTGACTACTCTTAGTTAGATGATGAAGGGATGGCTACTTAATGTTAACTAAGATTCGTAAGAGAGATGGACGCGAAGCTCCTTTTGCTATCGATAAAATTGGACAAGCTATATTAAAAGCAGCTTCAACGACAGAAGAAGTGAGTTATACCGATTCTTTTAAATTGGCGGAACAGGTTGTTACCGAGGTTACAGCAAGTAAGGGGCAGTCTGTACCTCAGGTTGAAGAAATTCAGGATGCGGTTGAACGAGTACTCATTAAAGCGGGACTGACAGAAACGTCAAAAGCTTATATCTTATATCGTGCAGAACGAACCAGAGCGAGGGAAATGAATACTCGACTGATGAAAGTATACGAGGATCTCACCTATAACGATGCAGAGAACAGTGATCTAAAGCGTGAGAATGCGAACATTGACGGTGATACCGCAATGGGAACGATGTTAAAGTATGGCACCGAGGGCGCCAAGCAGTTTTATGAGCTTTTTGTACTCAATCCTGAGCATGCATCTGCCCATAAGAGCGGCGATTTACATATTCATGACCTTGATTTTTTTGCCTTGACTACAACCTGCTGCCAGATTGATATTGCTAAGCTGTTCGTTAACGGCTTTGGCACCGGCCACGGCGAATTGCGCGAACCGAATGATATTATGAGCTATTCCGCTCTGGCGTGCATTGCGATTCAGTCCAACCAAAATGATCAACATGGCGGACAAAGCATTCCAAACTTTGATTATGGGATGGCGCCAGGTGTTGCCAAAACTTATTTCCGCAATTATCGCAGTCATCTGATCAAAGCGTTGGAGCTGCTTCGCGGTATGACGGATGCAGACAAAATCGTGGTCAATGCTATTTTTGAGAATTTAAAGCGACAAGGGAAAGAGCCAAAGATGAACCGGAGCAATGAGGCGGCCGTTCAGGAGCTTGATGAACTCGAGGCCTTCACGGGCGATTTGGAGCTTGCCATCAAGGCGCAGGACTTCGCCAGACGGCAAGCCCTAATGGAAACGGAAAGAAGCACCTTCCAGGCGATGGAAGCTTTTATCCATAACCTTAATACGATGCACAGCCGTGCCGGAGCGCAAACTCCCTTCAGCTCGATTAATTATGGAACGGATTTGACCCCAGAGGGACGTTTGGTTGTCCGCAGTATTCTGCTCGCTACCGAGCAAGGTTTGGGAAACGGCGAGACGCCGATATTCCCGATTCAGATTTATCGTGTTAAAGAAGGCATTAACTACTTGGAAACTGACCCGAATTATGATTTGTTCCAACTGGCCTGCAAGGTAAGTGCCAAACGTCTTTTTCCCAATTTCTCGTTTAACGACGCACCCTTTAATCTGCAATATTACAAGCCAGGACGGCCGGAAACTGAAATTGCCTATATGGGCTGCCGGACACGCGTGATTGGCAATGTTTATGATACCGACAATGAAATTACGCATGGCCGCGGAAACCTGAGCTTTACTACGATTAACCTGCCCAAAATTGCGCTCAGGAATCGCGGAGACATCGATGGATTCTTTCTCGAGCTTGATAAAATGCTGGAGATGGTTGTTGCCCAACTGCTGGAACGTTTCGAAATTCAAGCCGAGAAGAAAGTTAAAAACTTTCCATTCCTTATGGGACAAGGCGTCTGGATGGGTTCGGAGAATCTGACACCGGAGGATAAACTTCGAGAAATATTGAAGCATGGCAGCCTTTCAACTGGTTTTATCGGGCTTGCCGAATGTTTGAAGGCCCTTATTGGCTCGCATCATGGGGAATCAGAAGAAGCTCGCCTATTGGGCTTACGTATTATTGGACATATGCGTACACGCATGGATGAAAAAGCTGAACGTTACCGAATGAATTTCAGCCTACTAGCTACACCTGCTGAAGGAACAGCCGGTCGTTTTGTCAAGATGGATCGGATGACTTATGGAACAATCCCTGGCGTTACGGATCGGGAATACTATACGAACAGCTTCCACGTTCCGGTGTATCATAAAGTTACTGCGTTTGAGAAAATTCATCTTGAGGCACCTTATCATGCAATGACGAATGCTGGACATATCACTTATGTAGAGCTTGATGGCGACCCAACGGATAATCTTCCTGCTTTCGAAAAGGTTGTTCGTGCGATGAAAGAGGCAGGCATAGGCTATGGCTCTGTGAACCATCCCGTTGACCGTGATCCTATATGTGGGTATTCAGGAATTATTGGAGTAGACTGTCCTTCCTGTGGCAGAACGGAAGAGGATGGCAAAGGACGTTTCGAACGTATCCGCCGGATCACTGGATATCTGGTTGGCACTCTCGACCGCTTTAATGATGCGAAGAAAGCAGAAGAGAAGGATCGGGTCAAGCATGGTTAATGCTGCCCTTTATCCGATGATCGCTGCTCCTGTGGTTGATGCTGCGACAAGCTCTCTGCTAAGAATTGCCGGCTTGGTCGAGGATTCCATTGTTGATGGTCCTGGCCTTCGGCTTACGGTGTTTGCCCAAGGCTGTTTGCATAATTGCCTCGGCTGCCACAATATTCATACCCATTCGAATTCGGGTGGCACTTTAATAAGTATTAAGAGCATCATAAATCGGATTCAAGCTAATCCACTGTTGGATGGTGTTACGCTTAGTGGTGGAGAGCCTTTTGAACAAGCGGAGAGCTTTGTCGTACTTGCTAAGAGGGTTCAAGCATTGGGATTAAACGTTATTACCTATACGGGCTATACCTATGAACGGCTTGTTGCTGGCGGAGCGAATCGACCGGGCTGGCAAATGCTTCTGGATCAAACCGATTATTTAGTGGATGGTCGCTTTGTTTTGGAGAAGCGGAATCTCATGCTTAAATATCGAGGATCAGAGAATCAACGAATCATTGATTTGAATCGCACGAGGCTGGAAAAGGCAATTATTATAGCGAATCTGTGACATCCTGCATTCTGATCACTTTAAGCCATTATTCCCACATCTAGGGAGTAACGGCTTTTTATATTCCCACATTTTTTCTAAGGTTGGTTATCGATAAAAGGCGCCAAAAAATACCAAAGTATATATTGACACATGACAATCTACATCTTTATACTGATGTCGTATGTGCTGAACCGAGATTTATTTATGTTTCTTCCAATTCGTTTTGTTTTATCAGACCTAGGTAATCGTCAGCAAGAAGAATGATGGGGGTGGCTCTTGTGAAAACATTAATTATCTATGCAAGTAAGCACGGAAGCACGGAGAAATGTGCGGCGAGTTTGTCTGGGAAGTTCAAGGGTACGGTAGATCTCTGCAATTTAAAAAGCAATAAAGTTGAGAACCTTGGTACATATGATCAGATTATTATTGGAGGTTCCATTTATATGGGGCGAATCCAAAAGGAAATCACAACCTTCTGCAAAAATGCTCAGTCCCAGTTACAAGATAAGAAGATTGGGCTATTTATTTGCTGCATGAGAGAAGGACAGGATGCTGTTGTCCAGCTTGAGAGTGCTTTCCCTAAGGAGCTTTTGGCTAAGTCCGCTGCCAAAGAATCCTTTGGTGGAGAGCTGATTTTTAGAAAAATGAACTTTTTTGAAAAGTTTATTATTAGAAAAGTATCCAAGGTTGAGAAGGATACATCCTTTTTTCTTCCAGAGAATATCAATCGCTTTGTGCAGAATATGAACCAAACAGAATCGGTCATCATTTCGTAAGGGATTTTTTTGGATAGGAGCTGTTATAAGTTGGCTGAATCGACCATCAGAGTAGTACCCCACACTAACCAAGATTTAAAAGCAATGATTAATAAACTGGATGAATTCTTACTTACGAGGTACAAGCCTGAGGAAATCTATGTGCTTGATTTTTTTGCCCCAGACATTCATGAGGTTTTGTTCGTTGTTTGTTACCTAGGGGATCAGCCTATTGGTTGTGGCGCCATTCGCAAGCTAGCTGACAACAGCATGGAGTTAAAGCGTTTTTTTGTTGATACGGATTATCGGCGCCGCGGAATTGCCAAAGAAATGCTCAATTATCTTGAGGAGAAGACGATCGAGTCTGGCTATACAAGTGTCAAGCTTGAGACAGGGGTTTATCAACCGGAGGCAATTGAGTTTTATCTCAAGAATGACTACAAAGAGATTAGTAGATTTGGTTCCTATGACGAGGACCCTTTGAGCCTCTATTATGAAAAGGTTCTGGCGTGATCATGAGCATCTATTGGGATGACCGATTTCGTCAGGAAGGAATGATCTGGGGCGACATACCAAGTCAAACCACGGCTTGGGCGACGGAATGGTTCGAACGCTACCAGGTTCATTCTGTCCTCGTTCCAGGGGCCGGGTATGGACGAAACACTAAAGCCTTGTCCTCCGTATTTCATGTGGATGCGATTGAATTGTCCCCGGAGGCCGCAGCACTAGGTAGGGAATGGGATCCCAAAACGCGGTTTATCCAAGGTTCTGTACTGGATATGCCACTCGGGTCACAGTGCTATGACGGGATATATGCATATGACGTTCTGCATTTATTTATACTTGAAGACCGCGAACGGATGATCAGCAGCTGCCGGAAGCATTTGAAGCCAGCTGGCCTGCTTTATTTCACTGTCTTTTCCGATCAGGATGAAAATTGTGGAAGAGGCAGAGAGATCGAACCCGGAACCTACGAGTACAAAGCAGATAAATACGCCCACTTCTTCACGGATATGGATTTGAGAGAACATTTTAAAGGCATGGACATTTTGGAAACAGGCAGCTTTCCAGAACTATTGAATTACTTAGACGGGACAAGTCACACTTACCACTTAAGGTACATAGTTGCACAAAAAAGTATCCGTACATAAAAAACGGGGTCCATTTTCATAGTCATACGTTGCGGCATATTTTCGAGAATGAATTAGCAGGGTTTATACAAGTGAACGGATGGTTGATCGCTGAAGGCGGAGGCATACTCCGTCTTTTTTTACTGATTCCGCATCGGTAACGCACGGCCCTACAGGACGCCGATAGGCGTTTATCCTTGTCTTCAATGCCTGCAACCAGATTGAGCTGAGGTGCATCTATTTACGTCGAGGAGAGGGGGGGGGACCTTCTGGATGTGGTGCTAAGACTCCAACAATTAGAAGAAGCCGCGCTGCAGGAGCTTATGCAGCAATATGGTGATTACCTGCTTCGTACAGCTTTTCTTTTACTTAAAGATCAGCAGGCTGCCGAGGAGGTCGTACAGGATACATTTGTAACGGCGTATCATAAGATCACTCAGTTAAGCAATAATACGAAGCTGAAAAACTGGTTGACGACGATTGTGATCAATCATTGTCGAATGCGTTTGCGGACATGGAGCTGGAAGCGAATCTTTCCCTTCGAACATATGGAACAGTGGGGCGAGACAGAAGGACCCGAAGAACAGCTCTTGCTGCAATGGCGAAGTCAAAGCTTGAGTCATGCCATTCAAAAGCTCAAACTATCATCATCGAGAGGCCATTACGCTCTTTTATTTCAATGAGCTGAGCGTGCAGGAGATTAGTGAGCAGCTCCGTGTTAATGGAAATACAATTAAAGCGAGATTAGCACGAGGGCGTAGTCGACTAAAGCAGCTATTGGAACTGGAGGGATCTTAAATGGTTCAGCAGCGGGAAGAAGTTAAAGAACAGTTGAATAATGAACTGGAATTCATGCGTTTTAGGGGAAGTAAAGAGGTGCTTAAGCAGACGCATCCTAAAACTCGTTTAGAAGGCATTCGAGCATTA
>JACMJI010000198.1 GCA_014380705.1 Gorillibacterium sp.
AGCTTGAGCTGATCAATGACCTGCCAGAGGACTCGATCATTACGATCTATGATCAAGGTGAATTCTTTGATCTCTGCCGTGGCCCCCACGTTCCATCCACAGGTCGAATCAAGGTATTTAAGCTTCTCAGTGTGGCAGGTGCTTACTGGCGCGGAGATGCCAAGAACAAAATGCTGCAGCGGATCTATGGAACGGCTTTTGCTAAGAAGGCTGAGCTAGACGAGCATCTATATCTGCTGGAAGAAGCTAAAAAGCGTGACCACCGCAAACTGGGACGTGAGCTTAAAATCTTTACTTTCTCCAAAGAAGTCGGACAAGGCTTGCCGATCTGGTTGCCAGCAGGGGCGAAACTTCGTCGCACGATGGAACGCTACATCGTCGATCTTGAGGAGCGTCTAGGGTACAACCATGTGTATACGCCTGTGTTGGCTAATGTCGAGCTTTACAAGACATCAGGACACTGGGAGCATTACCAAGAGGATATGTTCCCTAAGATGATTTTGGACAATGAGGAGCTCGTCCTGCGTCCAATGAACTGTCCACATCATATGATGGTATTCAAAAGCGAAATGCGCAGCTACCGTGATTTGCCGCTTCGCATCGCAGAGCTTGGTCAGATGCACCGCTTTGAGATGTCGGGTGCGCTCACTGGCCTGCATCGTGTTCGGGCGATGACCTTGAATGACGCGCATATCTTCTGTCGTCCCGATCAGATCAAGGAAGAATTTGCTCGTGTAGTTAACCTGATCAAGCAGGTTTATCAGGATTTCGGTATTACGGACTATCGCTTCCGCCTCTCCTATCGGGATCCGTTGGATACGGAAAAATACTTCCAGAACGATGAAATGTGGGAGATGTCCCAACGTATGCTCAAGGAAGTTGTCGAAGAGCTAGGCTTGCCATATTACGAAGCCGAAGGGGAAGCCGCCTTCTACGGACCGAAGCTTGACGTACAAATTCGTACAGCGCTCAAAAAAGAAGAAACTCTGTCCACGGCTCAGCTAGACTTCTTGCTGCCAGAGCGCTTTGAACTCGAATATGTAGGAGACGACGGTCAGAAGCATCGTCCCGTTGTTATCCACCGCGGGATTATTAGCACCATGGAGCGAATGACCGCCTTCCTGCTGGAGAACTTTGCTGGAGCGTTGCCAACATGGCTCTCCCCGGTTCAAGCTCGGATTATCCCGGTCAACAAAGCGCTGGAGCCTTATGTTCATGCTGTCACGGAGAAACTCCTTGATGCAGGAATTCGCGTAGAAGCGGATAATCGCAATGAAAAGCTTGGTTATAAAATTCGTGAAGCGCAGCTCGAGAAAGTTCCTTATATGCTTGTTGTAGGGGAAAAAGAAGCCGAGGATAACTCGTTTTCTGTGCGCAAACGTGGAGAAGGGGATATCGGAGCAATGATTATTGAGCAGACGGTTGCTCTCATTCTGGAAGATATCAACCGTAAAGGACGGATAGATTCATCGGAGTCCGTATAATTAAGCAGAAGTTGTAAACCCTATGATGGCATGCTGTTCTTTAGGAATAGACTGCCGAAAGGGTGAATAATCCGAATGTTGGCCGGTTTGATCAAGCGATCCAGGGGCATTCCATTTATGTTGCTTGCTGCTGTGATCTGCTTCGCAATATGGTTGTTTGCGGGTGAGAAGTTTGTGACAGAAGCGAAAGGGCAGGCAAAGATCCAGCCTGCCACCATAGGGATTGGAACAATTCCCGCCCTCTCTTCATTAGTCAATTTCTCCGAAGCAAACAGCGGTAACACTGATTTATCGCCTGTTCTTTCAGTGGACGACTCTGAAGAAGTATTTAGCTTTTCTTTCCTTAAACCTGAGCATTTTCAAGCGGTTGAGGTTATGGCAACAGGCTATTATGCTGGTTTAGAGTCAACAGGTAAGTCCCCTGGCCACCCGGGCTATGGCATTACCTTTTCTGGGGTGAAGGTGCGTAAGGCATTGTTCTCAACGATTGCTGCCGATACAAAAATGTTTCCCTTAGGTACCATTCTCTATATTCCGGGCTATGGTTACGGGGTAGTGGCGGATACGGGGAACGCAATTAAGGGCAACAAGATAGATCTTTACTTTGAAACAAAGAAACAGGTTTATGAGTTGTGGGGGAAGAAAAAGGTAAAGGTTTCCGTTCTAAGGCGCGGTGAAGGCCGGGTAACCGAAGAAATGCTGGATCAGCTGAATGGAATTAAGAAATCTGGTGCCGAGGAACCCGCACCTTACTTCTCAAGTTAATTAAACGGGGATAACTCTGTAGGTTATCCAGCAACCAGTATGCTCTTTCAGCATCTGTTAGGTAACAGAGAGACGCGGAGTATAAAGGATCTGCCCTTGCTGGTGCCAGCAAGGGTAACGGAAAAGGATCTACCCATGCTGGTTCCAGCAACTGTAACGGAAAAGGATCTACCCATGCTGGTTCCAGCATGGGTAGATCCTTTTTAACCATAAGTAGCGGAATAATAAATGGAAATTTCCATTTAAAATGATTAGAAAGCGCCGTAAACCTATAAATAAATGGGTTTTCCCCTTTATTTCAGATGATTTCGTCCCCTTTTGATGAAAAGATCAATAATAACGGCATAAATCCATTTATAGTGGCTGAGGGCGCTATCAAGGTTCAAATTAGCATTCATTTTCCATTTATTTAATATCCTAGCAAAGAAGATTACGGCTAGCCGAGCGCCCTCCAGCGCCAATTTAGCGATCAAAATGATCGCTAAATCCCCCAAAAGCAGCCCCGCGAGGCCGCGCCGACCATGATAGCGATCAAAATTATCGCTATTATGGTCGCTCTTTCACTCATACTTCTCGTTCATCCAAACTCAAGATCCCTGTCCAGCCAACTGC
>JACMJI010000199.1 GCA_014380705.1 Gorillibacterium sp.
GCACTTTATCAACCGAGGTTATTTCGCCACTTGCGTCGATGGACAAGATCGGCTTGATATTCAAAAGCGAGCCAAAAATCGCGGCTGCTTTGCCAATTCTCCCCCCCTTGTGCAAATGCTGAAGGGTATTAACAAGAAAATACAAAGAGAACTTCTCATCTATTTCGTCTAAGAGCTTAAGAATTTCTTCCTTGCTGCGACCTTCCTGTGCTGCCTCAGCAGCCTTTACTACCTTTATACCAAGTCCATATGAAGCAGACTTAGAATCGATGATCGTGATGTCCAATACCTCATCCATCATGGATCTAGCTAACATCGCGGATTGATAAGTGCCGCTTAAAGCAGAAGAGATATGAATGGAAACAACAGGCGTCTTTGGTTCGGCAATTTGCAGTTTCTTATACGCATCTAAAAAATCGATAGGCGATGGCTGTGATGTGGTGGAAGAAACAGTAGAAACCATAAGCTTATCGTAAAATTGCTTGGCCCCTAGCGTTACAGAATCGATATACGTATAAGTGCCAAAATGAACCTTCAGGGGGACTACTTCAATATTTAGCCGCTTTCGGATATCCTCCGGAATGTCGGCTGTGCTGTCGGTTACAATCCGAACGGTTCCCATGGTTGCCGTCCCCTCCCCTATTCTACCGCAAAAAGATACGAGTACAGTGGTTGACCACCATTATGAACTTCTACCTCTGCGTTCGGATGCTTTTCTGCTAAAAATTCAACAAGCATTTCTGTCTGCTCATCCGTCGCCTCTTCACCTGTCAAGAACGTGACGATTTCCCCGCCCTCAGCCAGCATGTAACCAAGAAGCTTACGACAGGCTTCCATTAGATCGGAATCGGAGACGACTATCTTCCCATCAAGAATACCGATATGGTCTCCTTGCTTGATTGATATACCATCAATTTCAGTATCACGCACAGCATAAGTAACCTGTCCAGAGATGACCTGTTGAATGGCTTTATTCATAGCTTCAGTATTGATCGTGCTATTAGAGGTTTCCTGGAAAGCAACTAGCGCTGCCATACACTGAGGAACCGTCTTGCTAGGTATAACAACAACTTCCTTATCCTCAACTAGCTCCTTCGCTTGCAGAGCTGCCATAATAATGTTGGAGTTGTTAGGGAATACGTAGACAGTCGTTGCCGGGACCTGCTCGATTGCATTCACAATGTCCTCCGTACTTGGATTCATTGTTTGTCCACCAGATATGACGACATCTACCCCGAGACTTGAGAATATTTCCGATATCCCCTGGCCCATGGCAACGGCTACAAAACCAAAAGGAACGTTTGGCGCCTCTTCCCCAAAGATTGGGGAATACTCCCCTTCTGGAATTTCTTCAACACTTCCAGCCAGGTCACCAGCGACTTGTCCCGTGCCAAAATCATTACCTGCAAGCAGATGAGTATGTTGCTCACGCATGTTCTCAATCTTGATCCGAGTAAGCTGCCCGAACTTCATCGCGTGGTTCATCACCTCACCCGGGTATTCTGCATGGACGTGAATCTTTACAATATCCTCGTCCGCTACAACCACAAGAGAGTCCCCAAATTTCAGCAGGTTTTTACGAAAGGCATCCTCATCAAAAACGTAGCCTTTCACTGTTCCTGGAACCAACTTGATTATGAATTCTGTGCAATAACCAAATTCGATCGTATCCGTAGACATCTTCGATTGGGCTGACATCGCATTATACCCATTTGACGCACCTGCGGAAACCGCCGCTTTAGGTGTTTGCGCAACCATCTCTGGTGCCGTCCAGTTAGCAACCTCTTGTCCATTTAAGGCAGACAGAAAACCTTCGTACACGCAAAGAAGACCTTGGCCTCCCGCATCAACAACTCCCACTTGTTTCAAGATGGGAAGCAAGTCAGGCGTTCTATCCAATGCCAGTTTGGCTTGTACACACACTTCGTTCATCAGATCAACCACATCGCTAGCACGTCTGGCATACGCAATGGCATGCTTAGCTGTATCTTTGGCAACAGTTAGAATGGTGCCTTCCACAGGCTTAACAACAGCTTTGTATGCTGTTTCCACTCCCTGCTGCAAAGCAGCAGCAAATTGTATGGGAGTAATCTCCTCGTAGGCTTGAACAGACTTGGCAAAGCCACGAAACAACTGAGATAGAATAACACCCGAATTACCGCGCGCACCCATGAGAAGCCCTTTAGATAATGCGTCCGCCGCACGACCAACACCACTGGCAGCCCTTTTCTTCATTTCCTCCATGCCCGATGTCATGGTAAGGTTCATGTTCGTGCCGGTATCTCCGTCCGGAACAGGGAACACGTTGAGTGCGTTAACGTTATTTACATTATTCCGCAGATTATCGGCCCCCGCAATGACCATACGGACAAAATCAGTTCCGTCTATGACAGTAAAACGCTTACTCAAGTAAATATCTCCTTCCGGTAGGGTCAAGCACCACGAACTCCCTGAACGATTATGTTAACTAAGTCCACTTTTAAACCAACAACTTCATTCAATACATATTTTACTCTGTTTTGCACGTTGTGCGCGACTTCAGAAATCTTGGTACCGTAACTTACAATAATGTACAAATCAATGTGTAATACGCCTGATTCATTGTGAATCTCCACTCCACGGGTTAGATTCTCTCTCCCTAACATTTCGGAAATTCCATCCTTGAATTGCTTGCGTGAAGACATTCCTACAAGACCGTAGCATTCAAGCGCTGCAGAACCGGCTAGCACCGCCACGACTTGATCCGTGACGTGGATATTACCTTTCCCAGATACGAGTTCAATCGGCATTGTTCCATCACCTTTGACTTCCTAAGATTCGAGTCTAATTCCCATTGTACTATAATCAAACAAATAAATAAATGCAAATTCACAAAGTATACCTTGTGATTTCAAGGATAATTGGTTGACTAGCTGATTTTCGCTGTGCTATTATGATCTAGTGTGTTTTTTTGAAATATCCGAAAGTATAAATTTTTTTCTTATACGTTTTATGATATTTCACTGGTAAATGCATCGCGTCAAAGGGTGCTTGATTATTTAGTCTTGGCTACACCAGATTTTAGACTCTTGTTATTCGTAAATTCTGATCTGTGTCGGTAATCGACCGTCTACTAAGGATCGCGAAGCCGTTTCTTCTTAGATGATTCATAAGGAGGTGTATCGAATGTCTCGCAAATGTTACGTAACAGGCAAATCGCCAAAAACGGGTAATAACGTTTCCCACGCGAACAATAAAACCAAGCGCACATGGGGCGTCAATGTGCAGAAAGTGCGCATTCTCGTTGATGGCAAACCGAAGCGGGTTTATGTAAGTACTCGCGCTCTTAAAGCAGGCAAATTAACCCGCGTATAATTACGCGGTTTTTTTGTTTTCCCTAAACTGCAAAATCAAAAGCACCTGGGCTCAGGTGCTTTTTACCATTCTGGGACTTTTTTTGCTATCCCGCAGTGCCTTCCCCGCACGCCGCATCTCCCTTTTTCCCCATACACGACTGCCGCTCTTCAGCTGTTTTTACTGAATGTGTTCAATATCGCCTTGACGAAGCCACCCAAAAACCTGGGAAGTTTGATCGTATAAAATTTCATTCGTCAACCGCCTCCTGCTTCATAAGAGTCACTCAACCTGTGGTACATCCGTTCCTTCCACCACCCTGCCACTCCATGTGGAAACAAGGATAAACGCTTGATCGGCGTCTTTTGGCGCCATGCGTTTACCAGTGAAATACCAGAACAGTATAAGGAATAGCTGATACTTTCTGAAATTCAAGGATAAACGTTTGTTTATGCGCCCTTTGACGCTATCCGTTTACCAATGAAATATCCAGAATGATATAAGGGTTACGCTTATACTTTCTAATATTTTTGAAAAAAGGGCCGCAAAAGCGGTCTCGCTCCTGCAACCCATTTTATGTCCGACTGAAGCCGGTTATTCCTATAACTTCATGTTCTCCCTCAAACACCTTCAAGATACGATGGATTGATATACCACCCATTCTTTATTGCCAAACCTGTATAAATTACAGTGAATATCAATGCAAGAATAACACTTAGAACAATAAACCCGATGCGTAGACCCCAACCCTCCGCGCGGCGAAAGAACTGATATCCCAAATATAGAGAAAGGATAGAGAAGAGAAATTTAATCGTGCCTGGAATAATAAGATAACAGCTCATTAACGCACCGGTCAAAATACTGAAACCAATTAAGCTTGCTGCTTTACGCATGGGCTTTCCCTCCTTGCCTGATCAAGCGAATAGCTTCCGCCCGATCTGCCTTGCCGAAGACCGCGTTGCCAGCAACCAGAATATCGGCCCCTGCTTCAGCTACGACCCTAGCATTCTGATCATTAATTCCGCCATCCACTTCAATATGGACGTGATGTAGCCCCTCAGAATCCAGCAGATTACGGAGATCACGAATTTTTGGTACAACATTTGGAATGAATGCTTGTCCACCGAAGCCGGGATTGACCGTCATCAATAACACTAAATCAACATCGCTAAGTACATGCTTGATCCATTCAATGGGAGTAGCCGGATTCAATACGACACCCGGCTTGGCACCATGCTCTCGAATGAGATGAAGGGTACGGTGGAGGTGAGTGCAAGCTTCTGCATGTATTGTAATAAAATTCGCACCTGCAGCGGCAAATTCGGCAATAAAGTGGTCGGGATTGTCGATCATCAGATGAACATCAAATGGCAGCTTCGTTATACTGCGTACTGCTTTAACGATAGCTGGTCCAAAGGTTAGATTGGGAACAAAGTGACCGTCCATAATATCCACATGGATAAGATCTGCCCCGCTTTTCTCAATATCGCGAATTTCTTCTCCTAATCGAGAGAAGTCAGCAGATAAGATTGATGGCGCGATTTGCAAAGGGTGCAAGTCAATACCTCCGTTTTCTATCCTTGATTTCAGTTAAGAACTGTACATAATTCTCGTATCGCCAAGCCGCGATTTTTCCTTGTTCCACAGCTTCCTTGACCGCACAATTAGGTTCTTTATGGTGGACACAACCACGGAATCGACAGGCTTCTGTATAGGAGCGGAATTCACGGAAACAGCTGCCTAAATCCTCTGCTTCGAGCCCTTCAAAATCAAGCTGGCTAAAGCCTGGGGTATCCGCAACCCAA
>JACMJI010000200.1 GCA_014380705.1 Gorillibacterium sp.
AAAACCTCCGGTTAATTGTCTTCTGCAGCTAGTCTAAATAACAGCTAGTAAACAGAGGCACCTAATAGTAAAATGGACTTATATTCATTTATTCGTTTATGATCGCATAGCCTGCTGATTATTCACTGAACATGAGACGATTTACATAATTTATCATACCTTTAGAAGATTAAAAATTCCAATACTTTCTCCCAGGTGATCCTATGTTTTCTTACCTTGCAATCGCTTGTATGGCCATTTACGTTGCAGTTAAATGGCTGCTTCAACACCAACAGAAAATGAAAACACCGTCTCCCGATGTTATGGATCGGGAACTTCTTCAACTTCTTAATCCGGGGCGTGATATAGATGCCAACTAAGATTGCCGCACATTTCTCAGCAACGCGAGTTACTAAGCATGCGTTTGAGCGGCTCCGCTATTGCCGTAAATGTGAGTCATTTACTTCTCTGCGACAAGAGAACTGTCCAAACTGTAAGCGAAAAAGAACATTCCAACCCGTATCACAAATGGGTTTGACGCGTTCCCGGCTAGGTTTGGCAATCGAAATCGTACTCCTCGCGGCTATCACTATTACTGCTGCTGCCCTCGCCCAGAATGATGCGGAGCTTTACGCATCAATCATTTGTGGTGCAGCGCTAGTCACGGCTCATCTCTTTCTCCGAGCAAGGTACTCCGCCTCAATCAAGCAGTACCGTCTCTATCGCACGTTGATCTCCAAAATCCGAAGGATCGCCGATGGACTGGATGCGGATGAGAAAATAGCCGAGCTGGATTATGAGGAAGGGCACTATAAAGCCTGCTATGAAAAGCTGCGGGAAACGGGACATTTTCTGTTCGATGATCGCCTCCGCAATAATAAAGTACTATGCTTGAATCGCTTCGAGTTAAGGAAGGATATGAATTTAGAGCTGGAAACTGTCGTTCCACGTAAATTCAGCAAGCCATTCAACACCTATCTATTAGAAGTCTCCAAGGTAAGCCCCGAGCTTATCCGAGAACATACACTGGACTACGTTTTACGCCACCGTGCTGAAATCGAGAAAAGAAACCATGGCAAGGAACTGCTAACAAATATAACGAGCGCTGCACTAAGGCGAAGGAGTAATTTCGTCTTCTGCCAGTATTTAATAGCCGACTATGCTGAGTTTCTACCAAGGGACCGGTTCTATCGCCTCTGCGCTATGCTCACCGATCATTCAAACGAAAGCTACCCTGGCCTGCTATCGAGGGTCAAGGAAATAGCGATCACGCACTATCCCTCAGATCCAGAGATTATTAATCTGCTTTAAGGAAAGGCCGCCCTCTTATTGACGGTTCAATCCTTTCTTACCCTGCACCTCACATTAGCACTTTCTACTCATGAGCACAAAGAAACACCCGACAGCATGAAGCCAAAGGTCGGGCGTTTCTATGTGCTTTAAGTTAAGAAGTTAAGAAGTTAAGAAGTTAAGAAGTTAAGAAGTTATAGTGTTTCATAGGGGTCGATAAGAATTTCTCTTACAATATTTCTTGCCATCCGCACTTGATGAGGTTTTTTTGTGCGAAGCGTTTTGACAATCTCCTGAAGGTCTGCCTCCGATTCCGTATACTTCTCCTCCTGATCTATATAGGTGAAGAGCTGGGACATACTTACCTCCAATGCTTGAGAAATCTTCACAAGATTGAGTAGGGACACATTCTTCTCCCCACGTTCAATTTGTCCTATGTAGGAATAATGAAATCCTCCACGTTCGCCTAACATTTCTTGAGAAAGGCCTCTTTCCTTGCGTAAGTCCCGTACCCGATGTCCGACCAACTTTAAATATTCATTTTCCATCATCTACACCCCATTATAGAAAAAGTGTAGAGAAGTTTACAACCACTAAAAATAGGCATTTGAATACAATTATCAAGTAATTTGATATTTATAAATCATATCATTGCTGTATAATAAAGAAAAGAGAAGTTAAAAGGAGTAAACTTGCAATGAATTCAACGTGGACGAAGCAGGGAATGATTCAATTCTTAACTATTGAGTCTCATACTTGCATGGAAAAAGCATTCGTTTTTCACCGTCAGGGACTACACAAGCAGAGTCTTACATCCGTCGATCAGGCCATTCGCTGTATATTTACTGCGTGCTATATGAAGGAGAACGAAACCACATTACTGAAGACACACATTTCCGATGACGAATTATTCAGTACCATTCGCAGCCATTATCATTTGGACCTAAATGGTGATCTACTGCTCAGTACAGCGTGCTTTCTGGCCGAGCACTATGACCTCATGATTGACCAACACCAACCCTCAAAAGAGCAAATCAAAAACATGCTGATGAAGATTACTCTGCTGCTGGAGCACATAATCCGGCAGTTGTTATCTGCTTAAGAAAAAGATCGCATTCCCCTTTGGCCAAATCGGCTTAGGAAATGCGATCTTTATTGCTCAATGGAAGATACCCATGTGGAAATGACTTTCTCGACAGTTGGAGAACTTTTTTAGAGCTTCTGCTACTTTCGCAAGCGTCCCAACTCCTGCACAATCGCGTCCATTTCACTGACACTAAAGGCTGATCTACCATTCACATGCTCATAAAGTTCCAATAGATCTTCATACTTTTCTTCGTCGAAATGTTCAGGCTTAATGGCTGCACCGGAGGCCACACGCAGCTTCGTCTTAATCGCCTCAATCATAAACTCAATATTTTCTTTTGTTGGTTGAGATAAATTCATGGGTACCATCCTTTCGTCACTTCACCGACCCTAATTATAATACAGATCACAGCTCAATAGGGACACTGATGTAGCTTGTTCCACCAATTGAAACCCGTCCTTGACCGTTCGTGATATCCGTGAGCCAAGTCATGAATTCTTCCACTTGGGTATGTAGAGGAAGGCAGTGCAGAATCACCCTCTCGCCAAAACTTGTCTCACCCAGTCGTGTACCGCGGTTGCGTAATTCATTCTCAACCTTGCCTAGCCAAGTATAATCAACCTCTAAATAAACATCCTGATGCAGTACCCGGTTGATCGGCTTTGCCGCAGCAATTCCGATGACCGCCCCATCCGTGTACGCACGAATCAGGCCGCCTGCCCCGAGCATTATCCCTCCAAAGTATCGTGTGACAACAACCGCTGTATTTTTAAGACCCTGATGCTTGATCACCTCAAGAATGGGCTTACCTGCTGTTCCACCAGGCTCGCCATCATCCGATTGCTTCTGACAATCATCCCGTTCTCCAATGACATAGGCGGAGCAATTATGCGTGGCGTTATAATGTTCCTTTTTAATCGCGGCTATGAAGCGGACAGCCTCTTCCTCGCTGCTTACCGGACAAGCATGACCAATAAATCGCGATTTACGAATGACGATCTCCGCAGAACCGGAGACTTCTACAGTCTTATAAGCTTCTAACATGAGTCGCACTCCTTGTAGAAATAAACTAAACCTACGCATGAACGCATACGTTTACATAATGGGAGGTATGACCAGAGTTCGCTTTACATACGAACAGCCGAACAAAATTCTGGCTGAGACCGGAACAGATATGTCACAGTTTCCGACACCTGGCCATTTATGTTCCTTCGAAAATATGCTTTATTGTAGCATGGGTGAGCAGCTATGCGCAAAAATCATAAGCGCCTCGGGGCAATCTTTTAGATCAAAACAATCCGTTGACGGTTTCTCAAGAATCCACTAAAGTGAGTGGAGAACAAGTGTTTCCAGTTTTACATGCCACTTAGCAAACTTGCCCGGAAAGGAAAATTTAAGCTTATGAAACGCGTCAAGATCCCGCTTCGAGAATATGTCCGACTGCTCGCAGGTTATTTAAAGCCTCAGTGGAAAAGTGTTGTGCTGCTTGCCTTTCTGCTCACTCTCTCCATCGCTATGCAGCTTATAAACCCACAGATTATCCGTTATTTCATCGATTCGGCACAGGAGCAGACAGACAAAAATCGGCTTTATTATGCTGCTGGACTTTTTATTGTCGTCTCCCTTGTCTACCAGCTCATAACCTTGGTTGTTACCTATATAAGTGAGAATGTAGGCTGGACGGCGACAAATCAATTGCGCGGAGATGTTGCTTCCCATTGCTTGCGCCTGGATCAATCTTTTCATAAGAATCATTCGTCCGGTTCTCTAATTGAACGGGTGGACGGAGACATCAATGCCTTATCCAACTTTTTCTCCAAATTATCCGTGATGCTGCTGAGCAATCTCGCTCTTGTTATCGGAATTCTACTCCTGTTGTTTCGGGAAGGCTGGCAGATCGGACTGGTCATGCTCGTCTTTGTTGTCGTTGCCTTTATGTCTATTCAATATGTACGGCGTTTTGCCGCTCCCTTCTGGACGAAGATGCGAGAGATCCATGCTGAGTTTTATGGTTTTCTCGGTGAGCATCTGGAAGGGACAGAGGATACGCGTGCCAATGGGGCGACAGGGTTTGTGATGAACCGGTTTTATAGCATCCTCCGGCGCTGGCTGCCGATTCGCTTCAAAGCATTTATGGGCTTTGGCGCCATGTGGATCACGACCCTCATTCTTTTCGCGCTTGGTACGGCTATGGCTTTATTGGTCAGTGCTCATCTCTGGCGAATCGGAGCAATCACGATTGGTACGGTTTATATGATTGTCTATTATACCGAGCTTTTGGCAAAACCTATTGAACAGATTCGAACCCAGATGGAGGATCTTCAAAAGGCTGATGCTAGTATTACACGTATTAGCGAGCTTCTGGCGATTCGCTCTACTGTTCTGGACGGCAATGGCCCCAAGCCTGCAGCGGGTCCCTCCTCTGTTGTTTTTGATCAAGTTGAGTTCGGTTATGAAGAGGATATTGTCACGCTCGATGGACTAAGTTTTGAGTTAAAGCGTGGCCACTCGCTTGGTGTGCTCGGCCGGACCGGAAGCGGCAAGACTACGCTTGCACGCCTATTGCTGCGTTTCCACGATCCCCGATCAGGTCGTATATTGCTAGATGGAAGGGATATCAGGGAACCCGAACTCGTTGAACTCCGCCGTCATGTTGGGATGGTAACTCAACAAATCGAGCTATTCCAAGGGACGGTTAAAGAGAACCTGACCTTCTATGACAATTCTGTAGCCGATGCTAGAATTGAAGCTGTTTTAGTTGAACTCGGCCTTGCCGATTGGCTGAGCTCACAGCCGCTTGGTCTTAGCACGCCGCTAGAATCCGGAGGAAATGGCCTATCTGCTGGGGAGGCTCAGCTATTGGCTTTTGCTCGTGTGTTCCTGACTGATCCTGGCGTTGTCATTCTGGATGAGGCCTCCTCCAAGCTTGACCCAGCAACAGAGCAGAAAATTGTCCGTGCGATTGATAAGCTGATGCGTAATCGTACCTGCATCATCATTGCCCACCGTTTAGCTACGATCCGTCGGGTCGATGATATCCTTATTCTAGAGAACGGCCAGATGATGGAGCACGGCAGGCGACAAGCGCTGGCTTCTGAACCGGAGTCCCGCTTTAGCCGAATTCTCATCACCGGAATGGAGGACTTAGCCTAATGCGAACTTCTAGCTTTCTTTGGCGCTTATTTCGTTATCGTCCAAGTCTCTACTGGGCTAACGCTACGGCTTGGTCACTTATCTATCTAGCACCTGTTCTACCTGGACTCATTACCAAGCTGTTCTTCGATGTTTTAACTGGACGCTCTACTTATCATTTGGGTATTCCTGCAGTGGTAGCGCTACTGATTGCGGCCGCCCTCGGACGCAGCTTGCTTATCGCTCTAGGTTTTGTCACCGATGCCCATTTTCGCTTCCGGATCGGTGCCTTGATCCGGAATAATCTGCTTCGCCACGTGCTAAGTGAGCCAGGAGCAAGGGCCATTCCTTGCTCACCTGGAGAAGCCATCAGTACCTTTCGCGATGATGTGGACCATGTGGAGGAAGCCATCAGCTGGTCCGTGGATGCCATCGGCATGGTTGCCTTCTCAACAGTCTCTGCTTTTATTCTAGTGAGTATCAATGCACGGCTGACCCTATGGGTGTTTCTTCCGCTTGTCGCAGTTGTAACTATCGCACAGCTCTCCACAGCTCTCCTCCAGAAATACCGGGCAGCAAGTAGGGAAGCAACCAGCCAAGTAACAGGCGCCATCAGTGAGATGTTCAATAGTGTCCAAGCCATTCAGGTGGCAGGTGCAGAGGATCGCGTCATTGAACGCTTCCGCAAGCTTAACGACAACCGCCGCCAATCTGTCTTAAAGGATAAAGTGCTCACTCAGCTTCTGGACTCCATCTTTTCTAATACAGTCAGCCTTGGTACAGGTTTGGTTTTGATTCTGGCTGCAAGCTCGATGCGTACCGGTGAATTTACGGTTGGGGACTTTGCTCTGTTTGTTTATTACCTTACTTTTGTTACACTTTTCATTCAAAATTTCGGTAAGTTCATCACCTTCTATAAACAGTGCGATGTATCTAAGAAACGTCTGTTAGGTCTGCTTCAGGATGCGCCTGCCGAGATTCTGACAGCATCTCATCCCTTGTATCTCCGTCAAGAGCCTAAGCCCGTCCAAGCACCGGTACGGAACCCAGAGGACGAACTCTCTGTCCTGGATGTAGAAGATCTGACCTATCGTTACCCTGGGAGCGGACGCGGCATTGAGGGGATTAAGCTCCATCTGCCCAAGCATTCCTTTACCGTAGTCACGGGGCGCATTGGCTCAGGCAAGACGACACTTGTCCGAACACTGCTCGGCCTGCTGCCGATGGAGCGTGGGGTGATTCGCTGGAATCACACGGCTGTAACGGAACCTGGTACGTTCTTCATTCCACCGAGATCCGCATATACCCCGCAGGTTCCCCGCCTGTACAGTGACACCCTGAGGCAGAATATCCTCTTGGGCATTGATGCTACGCCCGAGGAGCTTCAGGAAGCTCTGGATGCAGCAGTACTGGATCAAGATGTGATGGCTTTACACCATGGGCTCGACACGGTTATCGGTCCCCGAGGCGTTAAGCTGTCTGGTGGGCAAGCCCAGCGGACGGCTGCTGCTCGGATGTTCGTCCGAGACCCCGAGCTATTCGTCTTTGACGACCTATCCAGTGCCCTGGATGTGGAAACGGAGCAGCTCCTATGGCAGCGCCTGTTTAAACGCAGACAGGCAACCTGCCTGGTAATCTCCCACCGCAAAGCTGTGTTGTCCCGCGCAGATCACATCGTGCTACTTAAGGACGGTCGAATCGAGGCAGAAGGCAAGCTGCAGGAGCTGCTGGATACCAGCGAGGAAATGCGGCGACTTTGGAACGAAGAGGTCGAGCGCCCACTCGGAGTAGCTGGGGAGTAGGATCGTGGGTTTTGCAGCCCAGCAAAACCCGTCATGGTATAGGTAGGGTTCTGTTGTAAAAAAAAGCTTGCGTGGCTGCCTCATCATTCGGCAGCCACGCAAGCTTTATAAAACAGGTTCAACAAGATTTACGTCCAGCTTATTCCTCGATCAGCCGAGCTTCCAGCTCCGCTTTTTCTTTCTCAAAACCAGGCTTGCCAAGCAAAGCGAACATATTCTTCTTATACGCCTCTACACCTGGTTGGTCGAAAGGGTTAACGCCGAGCAAGTATCCACTTATGCCACATGCTTTCTCGAAAAAGTAAACCATATATCCGAAGGTATAAGCAGAGGTGTCTGGAATGGTTACGATCAGGTTAGGTACGCCGCCGTCTGTATGGGCAAGCATTGTTCCCTGGAATGCCTTTTTGTTAACAAAATCCATCGTTTTACCACTCAGGAAGTTTAGGCCATCAAGATCCTCAGGATCAACGCCAATCACGATCTCTTCTGCTGCCTGTTCCACTTGAATGACGGTTTCAAACAAGTTTCGGGTGCCCTCTTGAATAAATTGACCCATGGAGTGTAAGTCCGTGGAGAAATCAACGGAGGATGGATAAATTCCTTTGAAATCCTTGCCTTCACTTTCGCCAAAGAGTTGCTTCCACCATTCGGAGACAAAGTGTAAGGAAGGCTCATAATTGACGAGAATTTCAGTTGTTTTGCCTTTGCGATAGAGGGCGTTGCGAACAGCTGCATATTGGTAGCTCTGGTTTTCGGCCAGGTTCGGATTAGCGAATTCCATCATGGCGTCTGATGCCCCGCGCATCATCTCATCAATATTGATTCCAGCTGCTGCGATTGGCAGTAGGCCCACAGGGGTCAATACGGAATAGCGTCCGCCTACATCATCCGGAATCACAAAGGACTCATAGCCCTCTGCATCAGCCAGCTTCTTCAAAGCGCCGCGTGCTTTGTCGGTCGTTGCGTAGATGCGCTTGCCAGCGCCTTCTTTACCATACTTTTTCTCAAGTAATTCACGGAAAATCCGGAAAGCTATTGCTGGTTCCGTCGTTGTTCCTGATTTGGAGATTACATTAACAGAGAAATCCTTATCACCAAGAAGGTTGATCAAGTGGGTGGTGTAGGTGGAGCTAATGTTGTTGCCGACAAAGAAAATTTGTGGTGTTTTGCGATCTTCCTTAGATTGCAGGTTATAAAAGCTATTGGTCAACATCTCAATAGCAGCTCGTGCTCCAAGATAAGAGCCACCGATACCGATAACAATGAGTATCTCGGAATCTGCTTGGATACGCTCAGCAGCTCTTTTCAGACGCGAAAATTCTTCCTTATCATAAGCAAGAGGCAGGTTAATCCAACCTAGGTAGTCGCTACCTGCACCTGTACCGTTATGCAGTTGTTCGTGAGCTACTTTAACAGCTCCCGTTAAGTAATCAACTTCGTGCTGTCCGATAAAGGACAGAGCTTTGGAATAATCAAAATGAAGTTTAGTAAACATTGTCGCTTTCCTCCTAAGGTTAAAGCCTTTCGGCATTTTTCTAATATTTTTATAAAATCGGAAATTATACCCGTTTTACACATAAAGATAGAATACTTTCTACAGAAAGGAATTGCAAGTGATCCTCTATATTTTAGTTGCTTCCTAAGCTTTAAATACTCTATCATAAAAAGAAGAATCTTACCTCACACAGGCTGTCCTACGAGCGAAGCTGAGTTTTTTATAAGGGAGGCGGGTTGCAATGGGCTTTGAACTGGTAGAAGCAACAATTGCGGATATACAAGCGGCAATGGAATCGGGAGAGCTAACTTCTAAGCAATTAGTGCTCATGTATTGGGAACGGATTTTGGAATCGGACAAGAACGGCCTCACCATCAACTCTGTTCTAGAGCTTAATCCAGATGCCTTATTTATTGCTGAGGCACTCGATATTGAACGCTCTGTGGAAGGGCCAAGAGGTCCCCTCCATGGTATCCCCATCCTGCTTAAAGATAATATCGACACCAATGATAAAATGCACACTTCCGCCGGTTCGCTTGCCCTAGCTCACTCTTACGCCAACGAGGACGCCTATCTTGTCAGAAAATTAAGAGATGCAGGGGTCGTCTTGCTTGGTAAAGCCAATATGACGGAATTTGCTAATTTTATGACTTGCGGCATGCCATCAGGCTATAGCTCTCGCGGTGGACAGGTTCTAAACCCCTATAATATTTCAACACCAACGGGCGGTTCTAGTGCGGGTTCAGGTGTAGCTGTTGCCTGTAACTTTTGCACTGCCTCAATCGGGACCGAAACCTCAGGCTCCATTCTTAATCCCTGTAACTTAAGTTCTACAGTAGGGATAAAGCCAACCGTTGGACTAATAAGCCGCTCGGGTATTTTACCCATTTCAACCAGTCAAGATACCGCCGGTCCGATGGCTAGAACCGTACTGGATGCAACATTAATACTTAATGTCTTAGCAGAGAGTGACGCTACTGATCCTGCTACTGGAAATGGTTTAGGAAGACGTCCGGCAGACTATACGAAATTTTTAGATAAGAATGGGTTACAAGGAGCACGAATTGGAATCCCAAGGGACTATTATTTTGAAGAGGTGTCCGAGGAACGGCTCCTATTATTTAATCGCGCGGTCGATATTATGCGGGAGCACGGGGCTATTATTGTCGATCCAACCGATATTAAGGTCGCTCGGCAGATCATTTACTCCTCAGTTTTGCTTAACGAATTTAAATCTTCAATCAATGCTTACTTGTCGAGGCTGCGACCAGGGTCTCCTATACGTAATCTATCCGATATTATTGCATTCAATCACAAGCACCCAGTGGAAACGTTGAAGTATGGCCAAACGACTCTGATCGATGCTGAGTATAAAACCTCTGGCACACTTACGGAACAACAATACATTCGAGATCGGCTTACCGACCTCCGCCTATGCCAGCAAGAAGGCATAGATGCCACGATGAAGGAGCATCAGCTGGATGCCCTTTTGTTTCCGGCAGATTTTGGAGCAAGAATAACATCACGAGCAGGATACCCATCGGTTATTGTTCCAGCAGGTTACACAAGTGAGGGTGTGCCGTTTGGTGTTACTTTTGCAGCACGTGCCTACGAAGAACCTACTCTTCTCAAGTTTGCTTATTCCTTCGAACAGCATACGAAGTTTCGCAAAGCGCCATCTTTAAAAAGTTTTCTTTGAGCAGGAATGGTATGATGGGAATAATACACAATGAAAGCGGTGTTATACAGGGATGAAACGCATAGGATTTATTGGCCTTGGCACTA
>JACMJI010000201.1 GCA_014380705.1 Gorillibacterium sp.
AGGCGGTTTAGAAGCAGGTCGTCGGGTGCAATCTCAAACTTGCCAATGACAATAACACCGTCCATGCTGAGCAGGCTGTCGTATGATTCACGTCCAACCGATCGAATGGTCGCGGTAATATGAAGCCCCAATCGTTGAATTTCGCGCTCGATCTGCCTACGAATGGATGAATAATAAAAATCCTCTTGCTCAGATTGTTCGCAGCCGTAGGCGACCAAACCAATCTTATAGTCCTACATTTGGTCCGTCTTGCTGGTTTTGCGCGGTACGGATTTATATTTTAACTGCATCGCAGATGCAATGATCTTATTCCGGGTTTCCTCCGAAACAGAGAAGGTCGCATCCCCACTCATTACTCGCGATACGGTGGAAGGGGATACTCCGGCTAACCGGGCGATATCTTTAACTGTAGCCATGGTTGCGCTCACCTTTTTCAGTAATTTTCCAAGAAGCTCTCATGCTACAAGCATAAAAGAAAATGATTTAAAAGAAAACCACTAAAAAGAATAAAGCATAGAGTCGGGCCAGATGGGGAATATAGTAAGATCAAAGTACCCAAGGGTGATGAATTGAAATTGTTATTTATTTTGTTTATAAGTATTGCTGTCGCTGTGAATGCTACGCCTAGCTACGAAAAGTGGGGAAGTATTGCAGTAAAGGAAACTCAAAAACGCTACAATAATGCGGACATCATTGATTATCAACATATTGGTCGTGTGAACCTGTCTCCAAACTTGTCTGAAGAAAAATTCAAACTCTGGCTTAGAAACCAAGAAGGCAAAGAATTTGGTGTGTATGTTAATATCTCTTTTGACCCGAAAACGGATAAATTAAAAGCGATTAGCTATGTAGAAACCAATCGTTGAAGGTTATAAACGCCTATAGGCGTTCTTTGGCGCTGTTATAGTAGAAAAGGCTGCTTCTCCCGTCATCATGCGCGACGTTAGAGCAGCCTTCCTGCTATTTAAGATTCATTTTTAGGTATACCGTTTAAACTCGGGACATAATCGGCAGCTTTAGCAGCTGATAACGTCTGATGTTCTTCTTTTAAACTATCGAAATTCTGTTGACTGTCTTTCTTATCTGCACGATTATCTGCACGGTTCTTTTTGCGATCGTCGGTATTATTGGGCATGATCTTCACCTCCATCTTCTCCCGTATAGTATGAGAAGGTGGTTTGTCTTTTATGCTCTCAGGGGGCTTAAGTAGAATAGACAGGAATTCGCGAATGTTTTATGTTTACTAATTGTTTACTAAATATTATACTTTAAGCACATTCTTATCTACCTAACCAACGGGAGGAATCTAAATCCAATGCAACCTTACAAACAACCGATCAACATCATCGGAACGGATGCCACTTTTCACGGTTCACTAACGGTTAAGCCGCTTCAAGAGGGTATATCGCTCGTCTTTATCCAAATTGAAGCTAACCAAAAGGCGCATCCACCGATTATCCGTGTGGAATGGTCCCATCCTGCAGTGGATATTCATGCCATGTGGCATCCGGGAAATGCTCGCAATAAAAATCTTCAAGTTGATTGGGATGGAAGGTTTCAATCGAAAAGCACAACACTTGCACCGATAACTACCCTTTATAACCTAAATGGACAGAATCGCTTGACCTTTGCTTGCTCAGATGCGCTTAGTCCGATCACCGTCAAAGCAGGTATTCATGAGGAGGACTCTACATTCCTCTGCTCCATCACTTTTTTTGAAGAGCCGATGCCAAAGATTGATAAATACGAAGCCGTGCTGCGCATCGATACAAGAGACATTCCCTATTATGAATCCATCCGCGACGTTCAAGCTTGGTGGGAAACCTTCCCGGGTCTTGAGCCAGCCTATGTTCCTGAAATTGCACTCAAGCCCATGTATTCGACATGGTATTCCTTCCATCAAGCATTGGATGCCAGAGCGGTAGAAGACCAATGTAAACTGGCTAAATCGCTTGGCTGTGAAGCTGTGATTGTCGATGATGGTTGGCAGACGGACGATAATAACCGCGGCTACGCCTACACAGGCGACTGGGAAGTAGCTCCTAAAAAGATGGGGGATATGCGAGCCCACGTCGATGCCGTCCATCAGCATGGGATGCAGTATCTCCTTTGGTACTCTGTTCCTTTTGTCGGTAATAAGAGCAGGGTGTGGAAACGGTTTGAAAACAAGTTTCTGTATTCTATAGAAAGTCTTGAGACAAACGTGCTTGACCCTCGCTTCCCAGATGTACGGGAATACTTGATTGGACTTTACACTGCCGCGGTTCGGGATTGGGGAATTGATGGGTTGAAGCTTGACTTTGTCGACAGTTTTAGTCTGAGTAAAGATAAGCGCGATGAACTTGGCGGCGGCCGGGATTACGATTCAGTACCGGAAGCCGTTGATCGTCTACTGACGGATGCGATGCTTCAATTGCGCGCAATTAAACCGGATATTCTGATTGAGTTCCGCCAATCCTATATCGGACCCTTAATGCGCAAATACGGCAACATTTTCCGCGCCAGCGACTGTCCAAACGACGCTATCGACAACCGCATTCGTACCCTCGACCTGCGTTTAATGTCCGGCAATACAGCTGTCCACGCGGATATGATTATGTTCAATCCGGCAGAACCGGTCGAAAGCGCAGCCATGCAGTTGATTAATGTTCTGTTCTCCGTGCCGCAGATTTCGGTGATGCTGCAGGAAGCTGACAGTCCACATATGCGTATGCTCCGGTTTTGGTTAGCTTTTTGCATGGAGCATCAGGAGGTGCTGCTGAAGGGCGACTTGGCTCCTACTCAGCCAGAAATGCTCTATCCGCTGGTTAAAGCATCACTCCCCGATAAGCAGGTTGCCGTTGTCTATTCACAGGTTGTCATCCCCCTAGTTGGAGCACCTGTTGAGCAATTAATTCTCGTTAATGGTACGTACCAGGATAGCATCGTGGTTAAAATGCATGAGGGATGGGGCTTGTATTCGGCGGATGTGAGGAATTGCCTTGGAGAGCAGGTTTGCATGGAGACAATCGAGCTTGCCTCCGGTCTGCATGAAATCAAGGTCCCTAAGGCGGGCGTTGTGTTCTTAAAACGCACTTAAACGTAAGGCACTTAAATGCAGGTAAGTATGTGGACAAGGATAAACGCGTATCGGCGTCTTTTGGCGCCGTGCGTTTACCGATGCGGAATCAGAATGAACCTTACCTACTATTTATACTTAGAGTAAATAAGAACCAGTTACAGTTGGCCAACCAAGGCAACTTGTAACTGGTTCTTTTTAAGGTAAGACGTTCTCATGTTGTAGAATAGAAAGCCATTCTTCGTTTGTCTTTACGCCCCAAGTTCCTGGGCCAGCTCCCATGCTGCCATTGAAAGCACAGTTACTTTCCCTTCTAAGGCATAGAGTTCTATCTCCGTACTTGTGGGATTCGGGTAAATCCGGTTCGTAAACACCGCTCTGCCGTCATTAGCAAAGACCTCTAGGGATGATCGGTCCAGAAAAAGCTGAAGCTTTAATGTCCCATTCTCCACCGCTTGCAATTGGCAGCCCTTGATTCCAGTCTTCCCCTGACCTGAACGGGTTCTATCCACCTCAAGACGGTTTTGGGAAACGATATACCGCACAACGGTTTGTTCCATCCGGTCCTTAGAGCAGCGAACCGCGATACCAAACTGGGAAGCGTCACAAGAGGACAAATCAAATACAATTTCTATTTCCATGGCATCGTGATGAAGCTCCGGCCAGGATCTAGAGGATGCCGACACGACTTCAAAGCTTGGGTATGAATAATGTTTTTGCCTTAAGGATTCAAGCTCCGGCAGCGGTTTCTGGATGAGGTGCCCCTCCGCGGAACATTCGATTAACCGTGGTAAAGTTAAAGCTCCCGCCCAGCCGTATTCGGAGGAAGGCATCGGAGAATCCCACATATCCATCCATGCCAGAAGAATTCTTCTGCCTTGTGGATCCGTGTAGGTCTGGGCTGCGAAGAAATCATGCCCATGATCAAGGTCCTCCCAACTCTCCTGCTTTAAGCTATGGGCGGATTCATCCCAAGTTCCAAGGATGTAAATAGATTTGCGCACAGCGTCTTCAAAGGGACCATAAGGAGAGGCAATCAGTACATGCTTATCACCCAAAGGAAAGAGGTCTGGGCATTCCCACATGCAGCCTTGGGATCCATCACTTTCACAAGCGACCCCTAGGTAGGTCCATTGATACAAATCATCGGAAGAGTATAACAACGCCTTCCCATAGCCTTTATAGCCAGAGCCGACAACCATGTACCAACAGTCTTCTCCCCTCCATACCTTGGGATCTCGAAAATCCGCGCTGCCCTCCTGGGGGGGATAAGAAATTACAGGGTTGAGCGCAGCCTTGGTAAACTTTATTCCATCCGTACTAGTTGCAAGGCACTGCACTTGAACTTTGCGGTTGCTTTCCACCCATACATCTTCAAAAATATTGCCGGTGTAAATCAGGGCTAGCATACCGTTATGCTCCACAGCGCTTCCCGAATAGCAGCCCCCGCGGTCATACAAGCTATCTGGAGAAAGAGCTACGGGTAAATGCTTCCAATGAAGCAGATCCTTACTTGTCGCATGGCCCCAATAAGTGGCTCCTCCAAAATTGGCGCCATATGGCCAGTGCTGGTAGAACAGATGGTATTCACCTTTATAAAATACAAGTCCGTTCGGATCATTCATCCAACCAGCGGGAGGGGCAAAGTGATAAAGCGGACGATGCGGGTCTGAATTCACAAGCAACTCCATTTTACCAATAGCCTCTGCTGCTTTTATCTCCAGTACGTTATTCAAATCCTTCTCCTTCGTCATTCCCAATCAGCTCCATAGCGATAAATGAAATAGCATTTTTTACGGTACAGACGACGTCACATTATATTGCTTCACCCTTCGAATCACCCAAATTGTTTTTGGTAGTTTAAGGCAGTTCTATTATATCAAAGGGTTCTAGGAAAATGGGAGCATTCTCCCAAAGATAATGCTATATCATAAGGCGTACAGCAAAAACCCACATTATAAAAAGTGGGTTTTGCTTACTATTAATCAACCTGAAAAAGTAAAGCGATAGTGGCCTGAGCCTATCTGGAACCGGACATTCTGTTCTAGCTGCTCCAAGCCCTGCAAGCCGAGAACAGACGATAGATCTGCACCGTTCTCCTTCACTTGCATGAGGTCCGTTGCCGGTAAAATAACCTCTGCCTCTGTATTAG
>JACMJI010000202.1 GCA_014380705.1 Gorillibacterium sp.
CCGTTGAGAAAGGTAGAACACTGACAACACATCGTAAGAGGACCGCTTGGGTGTTTTCCCCAAACGGTTTTTCTTATTTATCAGAATGTATTTAATAATATATAAAGGGTTCATTCTGATTCCGCATACGCATATGGCAAACGTAGGGCGCCAAAGGTAGCCGACCGGCGTTTATCCTCGTGATAATTTCCATACGACTTCGCATATACAAATGTAGCGGAGTTTGTCAAAACCTGCGCTTTCCCGGGAAACTATTTCTTGTCTAAGAATATTTTTAAGAGGTCATGATGAAATACTTCGCGGGACAATATCGCATTGTTACGCCCAGCCAATGCTTTACGGACAACGGTCACAAGATTCAGCTGCGGAACAACAAACATGTATTGTCCACCGTACCCAAACGCAAAGAAATAATCGATATACCCATTGTCCTCCTTGGGCGATATCCACCAATGGTAACCATATTGCCCATAGATTTTTGGTACATAGTTAACTAAGCCTCGGGTCCGCACTCTTGTTGATTCGTTGATCCAAGATTCCGAAAGAACCCTTTCCCCGTTCCAAACCCCTTCTTGTAAATACAATAGACCAAATTTAGCTAAGTCCTTTGCGTTCATGAATAACCCAGCGCCACCTTCACGTGTTCCTTTATTGCTTTTCCAGGCTGGGGATTTCATCCCGATGATCGAAAAAAGGTTAGTCCGAGCGTAATCCAAAACATCGAGACCTGTCACCTGATTCAGGACTCTAGATAACAGATGGGAGCCCCCTGAATTATAGGCAAATGTGCTTCCCGGCTCATGAGCCATCGGCCTTCCTAATACGTAATCAGTCCAATCCAATGCCTTTCGCATATCCCTGTACGGTTTGTCAAATTCCGGCCAATCCATTCCTGAAGTCATGGTCAGTAGATGTTTAATTGTAATGTTGCGCTTGCGTTCATCCAGATCATCTCTGGTCTCGGGAAAAAAAGTAGCTAGAGGCAGCTCAACACTCGCTAGCTGTCCCTTTTCTATTGCAATGCCAATTAATGCAGATAGAATGCTTTTGGTACAGGAGTATAAAGCATGGGCATCATCCCTCCCTCTTTCATGCCACGCCCACTCTTCATTTCCCTGGAGTATAACGATATTCTTGATTCGCGATTGGTTCCATTTCTCTATCGTCGAGCTCGTTAGAAGCGATTCCAAATCCTTTATACTCATTGAGAATCCCCTTTACACTTTTGTCCTGTAGTATTAATCAAATCATAATCGTCTATTTTGCGAATACCTTTTTTAAAAACAAAAGACCGGCTTTCGCCGGTCTTCCCACTTATTATGCTATTCACTTGGAACGATTATGATAGAAATTACATGATACCCACTGCAACCGCGACTGGTTGTTTTTGTTTGGACTCCTCACCATAGCTTAAGCTTGCGCCAAGCTCCCGAAAAAGTCCGATAACATTCTCATAACCACGTTCAATATGTTCAATACCTGTGATTCGAGTCGTTCCTTCCGCGACAAGGCCCGCCATGATTAAACAAGTACCCGCACGCACATCCGAAGCATGGACATAACTTCCAGTCAGAGGAGTACCCCCTTGAATAAAGGCTGTGCCCCGTCGAACATCAATATGAGCACCCATCCGCTTCAATTGAGGGATATGATTAAACCGTTCCGGGTACACCTTTTCCGTCACAATACTGCACCCTTGTGCCATAAGTAATAGTGAAGTAATGGGCTGCTGTAAATCCGTGGCAAAAGCCGGGTACATCCCTGTCCTTACACGGCTTGCATGCAACTTAACATCACCATAGGCCGTAATGCTATTGTCTTTCACTTCAATATACAAACCAATTTCTCTTAGCTTGGAGATCGCACTACCGAGATGTTCCGGTATCACATCTTCAACCGTGACCACCCCTTTGGTCACTCCCGCTGACATCAAGAAAGCTCCAGCAATCAAACGGTCGGGAATTGCTGAATATTCTGTCCCATGTAAATGGCGCACGCCTTCAATTCGAATGATATCTGTACCCGCGCCATAAATTTTGGCACCCATCTGAATCAGTAAGTTAGCCGTATCCACCACTTCAGGGTCCTTGGCTGCATTGCGAAGCTCCGTAATTCCATCTGCCATAGAGGCTGCTAGCATCGCATTAATCGTAGCACCCATCGTTATCATATCAAAGTAAATGACTGCTCCATGAAGCTTCTTGGCCTCAACTGTGTAATACCCTTCGTGAAAAGTAAACTTCGCCCCTAAAGCCTCTAAAGCTTTAACATGCTGATCAATGGGTCGCGATACAAAGTTATCGCCACCTGGATTGCCAATCGTAACTCGACCCATCTTAGGTAAAAGCGCCCCAACAAAATAATAAGATGCTCGATAGGAAGAGGTTTTCTCTCGATTCAGGTCACTTGAATGTAACCGCGTCGAGTCAATCGTTACCTCTCTCGTTGTTTCTCGATTCATTGTAATACCGATTCCAGCTACAATTTCTTCTATAAAACGGAAATCTAAAATATTTGGTATTCCCTTTAGACGAACCTGACCCTCTGCCATACAAGCAGCTGCTAAAAGAGCAAGTGAGCTATTTTTTGAGCCTGGAATTTTTACGCTGCCACGTAGTGGGCTGGAATGATTCACTTCAATCCATTTCATCTCTGTTAGCCTCCCCGATTACTAAGTAGTTCTTTATATTTTATCCGGTACGGTTCTCTCTGACTGCCGTTGTACAATACAACAATGTAGCAATCTACCATCCATTTGGTTGCACGCGTACCTGTTCATGTTCCGTTTTATTGTCGTCAGCTGTTGCACCTTTTTAGGCTAATTTCAGGGTCTTAGACCGTTATTATTTTTTTTACTTTTATTTACTGCTTAGGCGCCCCTCAATCCAGTTTGTTTTAACCACATTCAGGCTCATTCGAATCATTAACTCGATATGTAATTAAGCAATTATAATTAGCAAAAGACAAAAACCCAGCAATAGTTTAACATATTTTTAGTTGGGAAATATCATCAATTATATGAATCTTGTGACTATTCAGACACGTTTATCTCTTTTTCTTGGAATTTCAAAGGTTTGAAAGTCATTTGCCAGGTAGGAATTCGGAAAAACGGTTCGCGCTTCTTCCACTAATTCATTTTCCAAATTCTGGTATCTTGAGCTTATGTGGGTCATGATTAACTTTTTGGCGTTTGCCCTTTGAGCAATTTCCGCTGCTTGCAGGGTTGTTGAATGTCCGTATTCTAGAGCCATTTCTACTTGATCGGCACCAAATGTTGCTTCATGAACGATAAGATCCGCATCCTGCGCCAGCTCCACAGCTCCCGAAAAAAATCGGGTATCTCCGATAATCGCGACAATCCGACCTTTAACGGTTGGACCTACAAATTGCTTACCCTCGACGATTCGGCCATCAGGTAAGACAACCGTTTCCCCCCGTTTGATTGCTGCGAAAAGCGGGCCAGACGGTACGCCCATTTCAACCAGTTGACTGACATCCAGACGACCTGGACGATCCTTTTCAGATATGCGAAAGCCGAAGCATTCAATGCGATGATCGACATGCTGGGCTTCTACGATAAACCGTTCATTCTCAAAAATAATACCTGGTTCAATCTCAACGAACTCAGCTGGGTATCTCATCCGACACTCACTAACCCGCATTGAAGCACGAACGTATTCGCTGATCCCTTTAGGGCCATAAAGAACAAGAGGTGCCTCCGCACCCTGATTGGATCTCGTTGAGAGCAGCCCAGGAATGCCGAAAATATGATCCCCATGCAGATGGGTGACGAAGAGTTTGTTTATGCGGCCAAGCTTAATTGGAGTGCGCAGAATTTGATGCTGCGTACCCTCTCCGCAATCAAACATCCAGCACCCTTCGCCTTCTTCATGAAGGTGAAGGACGGAGGATGAGACGTTTCGCCATTTGCCGGGGGTACCGGCTCCTGTTCCGAGAAATGTAATCTCCATTGACTCTCTCCGTTCGTTTTGAATGTTTTAATCGGCGCGCGGGCGGGTGGTGAAGAGCGCTGGCTGCGTGGGCTGGAAATGGGTTCCAATCGCCCGTTATTTTCGGATGGTTTTATTAGATTTTAAGGTTGCCATCCGAAAATAAAAGCGAACGCTCCGCTTTTCCACCCACTTCCGCCCCCTCCGCCAGCCCTTCACCCAGTTTTTAAAACATTGGTAAACCTCACTATCGCTCGTTTACAGTAAGTGACCTTTCACCCTCAACCTACCTTAACCTTCGCTTCGCCCGGTTAGAGGGATTAAACCCTTTAAAACCCTTTAAACCTTGTAACCTTTACTTCGCTCGGTTAGAGGGATTAAACCCTTTAAAACCCTTTAAACCTTGTAACCTTTACTTCGCTCGGTTAGAGGGATTA
>JACMJI010000203.1 GCA_014380705.1 Gorillibacterium sp.
AGGGGAGGAGGTTTACCAAACCTTACCGAAGTCGGCTAATACGGCCTATACGGAATTCGGTGTTCCGGGTCCCGCCTCCGTGGAGACGCTCCGCAGCTTTATCCCGGAGGACGAGCTGTTTCCGCCTAAGAGAGGCACAACCTGGGAGAGCCATCATGCCTTTGGTTCTTGGATCGGAGAAACCTGGCTGTCACCAGACACCCTGGAGCATTACTTTGGTAGGACAGATTCTCTGGAATCCTTGGTGGAACGGGGACAGTGGCTCCAATCAGAAGGCTATAAGTGTATTTATGAGGAAGCAAGGCGCCAGAAGCCTGTCTGCTCCATGGCTTTGAATTGGTGCTTCAACGAGCCTTGGCCAGCGGCTGCTAATAACAGTCTAATCAGTTGGCCTACCGTACCGAAGCCCGCTTATTATGCGGTACAGGCATCCTGCAGGCCTGTCCTGGCAAGTGCCAGGATCCCTAAGTTTTCCTGGCAGGAGGGAGAATGGTTCGAGTCGGAGCTTTGGCTGCTCAACGATACGTGGGAACGGATCGCTCCCGGACGAATGGAGATTGTTCTGGAATGTGGAAGCTTCCGGAAACGGCTGATGGTTTGGGAGATGCCAGAGGCGCTTCCAAACCGGAATGTCAGGGGACCTACGGTTCGTTTCCAACTGCCGGCGATGGATTCGGATCGGTTGATATTGTTGTTGCGGATCGAAGGGAAGCCGGAGTGGAATTCCGAATACCTGCTGCTGATGAAGGCACGGGAAGAGAAACAACGGGTGAATATGCTAAATATATGATCTTACTGCAGCAAGGGTGCCTCTGGGCACCCTTTTTCCAACATAAAATAATTTGTAAGTTTTGGTTTTACCCTTTCTAGCCGAGCGCCCTCCAGCGCCGATTTAGCGATCAAAATGATCGCTAAATCCCACAAAAGCAGCACCAGGAGGCCATGACGATCAAAATAGCGATCAAAATGAGGCTGTCGATTAACTAAATCGTGAAAGAACATCTTGACAAAGAACCCGTTTGACTGCTATTTTCTTGCATCAGGTAGACTTAATCTACCTGCAAATACCCTCTCAGAGACGTTTAAATCGATTTTAAAGCGGTTCTAGGGAAAAATAAGGGAAAGATACTTCACGAGTCATTCCTAATTCAACATGCTGAGCAAAATTTAGAGAAACAAATATAGGGCGTATAATAAAAACATAATTCATCGACAGTCTCATTCTGAGCACTATTTGGTCTCTAGCGTCCACCGATCCCATCCAATCCAATTGCTTTCAACCACCATATTAGTTTTAGCGCTTTCTCGACAGTTACATGGGAGCCAACACCCTTATGCTGTTTTAACCCTCGGTTAGCCGGTAGATACCTAATCTGACGCCCCCCACCCCCACACTGCCGAGCATCGATTGCTTACTTGTACCTCATATGTAACTGCTAAACTAAAGTGTTTCAAGGGGAGGAGTGGCTTCCATTGAAGGTTAGTGCAACCTTTACATCCGCCTCCTAAATGGTCAGTGGTCCCCACCACCCCCAAAACCAAAAAAGCCCCAAGTGCAAGGATGGTTGCTTTATGCAACCACTCTTGCACTTGGGGCTTCTATTTACCAAAAGCAGTGCTCTCGCAATTAACCTTATGAAGCTGTAGCCAGCACTTCGTTCAGCTTCTCCTGGAAAGCATCCGCGCCAACGCGATGAACGAATTGATGGAAGGATTCTTCATTGCTGCGATTGTCGCGATAATAAAGAATGAGTTGCTCAAGTACAGGCCCAACCTGATCGCCTTTTACCCGACCCTTGAGGGTTGTGACAAACTGGGCATCCGGTCCCAAGGTTCCGCCTACGGATATATCGAATGCGTCGATCATGCCCTCTGGTGTTTTGACCAAAGCGCCCTGAAGACCGATATCCGCGATATATTTGTGTCCACAGTTGTTGGGGCATCCGACAAAATGAATCCGCACATCCTGATCTAACTCTACCTTCTCATCAAGGTACTCGGCGACGGTTCTAGCCCGCTCCTTAGTCTCAACAATAGCTAAATTACAAAATTCATTGCCAGTACAGGAAACCGTGCGGCTTAAAAAACGATCCGGAAATGGAGAGAGGCGCTCCAAAACCGCCTCTTTCAGCAGAGCTTCGACCTGATCTGCTGAAACCCCTGATAGGATAATGTTCTGAGACATCGTTGTACGCAGGGAACCTTCCCCAAAGGTATCGGCTGCTTGTGCCAACGCTGTCAGTTCATCGCCAGAAAGCCTTCCAACCGGCACGTTTAGTCCGACATACTGCAAATCCGGTTGTTTTTGCGAGTGAACACCGTCAAAGTAAGCACCATTCCAATCGACGGTTTTATCTTCACCAAGGCCAGGAAAGTCACCGATTAATGGAGTCAATTCCGTAAGGAATTTCTCAGGTCCCCAATCAGCAACAAGGAACTTCAACCTTGCGTGGTGCCGCTTCTCCCGATATCCATAATCACGGAACAAGGTGGTCACACCGATCGCAACCCTGAGCACGTCTTCTGGTCTTGCAAAAAGATCAAGTTTCTTAGCAAGAAAAGGCTTGGCGGATAATCCACCACCGACCCAGACGTGAAAACCAGTCACCTCCACACCGTCAATTACTTTCACCGCAGGAGTAAAGGCAAGGTCATTGATCTCCGCATGAGCGGTATTATGGATACTAGAGGAAATCGATATCTTAAATTTTCTTGGCAGATTGGAGAAGTCAGGGTTGAGTAGAAAGAATTCATTAACCTCTTCAACAAGTGCTGTGGTATCCATCAGTTCGTCCGGATCAATTCCTGCCAGGGGGTTGCCGACAATCGTTCGTGGGCAGTCACCGCAAGCCTCAAACGAATATAACCCGACCGCTTCAAGGCGATTAAAGATATCCGGGAGGTCTTCTACACGCAGCCAGTGGAACTGAATGGCTTGGCGGGTAGTTATATCGACAAGATTACGCCCATAGACCCGGGAGATTTCAGCTAAAGCTCTAGCCTGATCACTTGTCATCTTACCTGTATTAATCCGAACACGCATCATAAAATGGCCATCCTTGGGCTTCTGCTCATACACCCCTGCCCATTTGAATCGGTTCAATTCATCCTCGGGAATCGATGAATACCCTTGCTGCGAATACGTTTCGATAATCGAACGGATGACATCCAGGCCATCTTTCTCTAGCTTGAGCAGCTCGACTTTATTCAGCTTGGATGGATCCTGTGTCCAAGTAGCTTCATATACCATTGCTAAACCTCCCTTTATTACTAGCTCATCCGGTTTTCTGCATAAAAAAGAATGTATTTTAGAATAGATAAAGATAGTGAATCAGATTAAATCCGACGAAATTACTATGAATATAAAGGCATCTTACCACAGAAATCCGTCAACGTAAACCACTCGGATATAACGATTCATTATAGTGAATAAGACTCCTACTTATAACCAAGGATTAACGCCTTTCGGCGTCCTTTACGCCGTGCGTTTACCGATGGGGAATCAGAATTCACCTTATTCAAGAAATTGTAAATTCTGATGTAAAGAAAAAACTCCCCAATAGCGGAGAGTTTTTGACGCTTTACCTATTTAAAAGCGTTGGATCAAACCCACCAAGCTTCTCCAAGCGGTTCACGGATAAGCACTTGCTGCAGGTTTTGCACAGCCTTAGAGAATCCTTCTTCAATGGACATCAAGCCGTCTTCGTGCTCGATGCTCACGACGTAATCGTAACCAACTAAGCGAAGCGCACTCATCAGGTCGGCCCAAACCTTAAGGTCATGACCATAGCCAACCGAGCGGAATTGCCAAGCGCGATCCTGCATCAAGGTGTAGGACTGCATATCCGTTA
>JACMJI010000204.1 GCA_014380705.1 Gorillibacterium sp.
ACGCTCATACGTCCGGCACAAACGTATGGAGGCGCAGGGTTTGTTGTCCCTTCAGTTGGCAACGGCACTTATGTAATGAAACGGCTGCGGCAAGGACAACCCATCATCATACACGGGGACGGGACATCCGTATGGGTTGCATGCCATCGGAACGATGTTGCCAATGCCTTCGTGAATGCAATCGGCAATCAAGCAGCGTTCGGTCAAGGTTATAATGTAACCGGTGAGGAATGGATGACTTTCGATACCTACTGGCGTATGATCGCCAAGGCCCTGGGTGCCCCTGAGCCCAAGTTCGTTCATATTCCAACCGATACCCTAAGCCGCCTGCTGCCTGGAAGGGCCGAGTGGTGCAAGGAGAATTTCATGCATAACAATATTTTCGATAACACGGCAGCACACCGGGATCTTGGGTTTCGCTATACGGTGAAGTGGGAGGACGGAATTCGGTCCGTCATCGGGGAGTTGGATAAGACAAATGCGATAGAGTCCTGCAGTGACGAGCCATACTATGACCTGCTGCTGAAGGCTTGGGATAAATGCAGTGACCAGCTCAAGCTTGATTGTGCTGGACTAGATAATTAGAACGCATGAAGGAGGTAAGCGATTATGAAGTGGATAGGCATTCCGGGAACAGGCATCCAAGCCTCCTGCATCGCTTTAGGTACCGCTGAGCTAGGAACGAAGCTTAACAGGGACGAATCATTCCGGTTGTTGGACGCTTATGCTGATTATGGCGGCAACCTGCTGGATACGGCCCAAGTCTATGCCAATTGGATACCAGGCGAAATCAGCCTTAGCGAGAAAACCATCGGCGAGTGGCTACACAGGAAGAATGGGCGGGAGCGGGTCATCCTTTCGACGAAAGGTGCGCATCCCGATCTTAAGACAATGAACATCTCACGCTTGAGCAGAAATGAAATTTTAAAGGATCTAGATGACAGTCTCCGCCATCTTAGGACGGATTACATCGATCTTTACTGGCTGCACCGCGATGATCCAAGCTTGCCTGTAGGAGAAATTATGGAGACACTGAATGAGCAGATCCGAGCGGGTAAAATTGTGTCTGCCGGCTGCTCCAACTGGTTGCCTGGACGAATTCAGGAGGCACAGCAGTACGCCACTGGGCAGGGACTCCAAGCGTTTTCGGCCAGTCAGATTCATTGGAGCATGGCAGTTATCAATTCGGAGGTTATGACTGACCCCACGATTGTTTCTATGGATGATGCAGCGTATAGGTTTTATTTGAAAGCAGGAATGCTGGTCATGGCGTTCAGCTCGCAAGCCCGCGGGTTCTTTCAGAAGGTTGCGGATGGGGGGCTGGAACGGCTGCCGGATTGGGTGAAGGCGACTTATTATAATGAAGCAACAATGGGTCGACTGGATAGGGCAAGGCGACTGGCGAAGGAGCTAAACATTTCGATCGGTGCTGTAGCTCTGGGCTATCTCACCTCGCAGCCATTCGCAGCTGTTCCGATCATCGGTCCTCAGTCGATGGACCAGTTGGCTGATTCCATGTGGGCCGCGGATGTTGTCTTGACATCAGAACAGATCGCTTATTTGGAAGGGTAAAGTGAGTACAGTTTTCCCACTTAGTAGAAACAATAATCCCTTGTTTGACGTTGTTGAGTCCCTTATAGTAAATGAAGGTAAATAGAATGAGAGGGGTATACACATATGACATTGGTGAAATGGAAGGCAGCCTGGATCTGGTGCGGGAAGTCTCCCAACCCGAATTCAAACGATATGGTTCGCTTCCGCAAGACCTTTGAACTTCCGGAGGGTGTTGATTGTGAGCTATCGCTTAAGGTAAGCGCGGATAGTAGATACCAGCTTTATATAAATGGTCATGCCGTAGGAGTTGGCCCCTGCAAAGGGGATGTCCATGATACTTATTACGAGGAATACGAGGTATCCTCCCTACTTAAGCCCGGCAAGAATGTTATCGCGGCAACCGTGCTGCATTATGCATCGATTCCTTCCGGGACATCTGGTCCTGTGTCTATCTACCGGACAAGCAGGGGGGGGCTATTTGTTCAAGGGTCGGTAATGGCAGCGAATGAAGAACTAGTCAGCCTGAATACGGACGAAACCTGGTGCTGCTTGCCCGATCCGTCATACCAAATAGTCAACCGTTCCTGGCGCACCTCCGTCTGGATGGGCGGGGTGGAGGAAATAGACGGACGCATCCAGCCTGCAGGCTGCGCAAAGATCGAATATGATGATAAGGCTTGGGAAACCGCAACAGTGATTGAACGGCTAGGAAACGTACACGGCGTATTATCGGCATGGAACCTTGCTCCTAGGCCAATCCCGATGCTGTTTCAACGGGATTGCTATTTTGAACGACTGTTACAAGGCAGCCTGAACCTAAATGAAGAACCGCAATTTATCGAGATGCTCCAGGGCAATGGCAGCTATACCGTTCCTGCCGGAAGTAAACTTACGGTTGAGTTGGACGCAGAACAGTTGACAACCGCTTACCTGCGTATAGGGATAGAGAACGGTAAAAATTCGCGCATTTCCATCACCCCTTCTGAGAGCTATGAGTTTCAGGTTGGGGAATGGGAATCTGAGAAGCGGATTCGAGATGATTACCAGAATGGAAAGCTGATTGGCGATCCTGATGTTTACACCGCTGCGGGATGGGGCGTCCCGGGCTCCTTGGAAACCTACGAGCCCTTCTGGTTCCGTACCTTCCGCTTCGTTAAGCTGGAGATTGAGACGGGCGATGAGGCGTTGGTCTTACACCAATTCAATTACCGTCAAACCGGTTACCCACTGCTAGAGCGCAGCCGCTTCGAAAGCTCCAAGCCGGAATGGGACATTCTACGGCAAGTAAGCATTCGGACGCTCGCGAACTGTATGCATGAAACCTACGAGGATTGCCCCTATTATGAACAGCTGCAATACACCATGGATACGATGTTGATGACGCTCTTTACTTATTACTTGTCGGGTGACGACCGGATGGCAAGACGTTCCTTAGAGGATTACCGTAAATCCGCAATGCCGGACGGGATGCTCCAGAGCCGTTACCCCAGCTTAGATCGGCAGATCATCCCAGGCTTCTCTCTGTATTGGATCTCCATGTTATTTGAGCATTACATGCACTTCGGAGACCGTGAGCTTCTTACCCGCAATCGGTTGGCTGTAGAGGGCGTGCTGGAGTGGTTCGAAAACCGAAGAGAGCCGGACGGATTGGTCGGCAAACTTCCGGAAATCTACTGGAATTATATCGATTGGGTGAAAGAATGGGAGAACGGGATCCCTCCGGCAGGCCGGGAAGGCTCCATGACCGTACTAAACCTGTTATTGGCCACCGCTCTCGGGCAAGCAGCGTTTCTTATGGAGGAGCTAAAGAACACGGAAGTGGCCCACATTTATACAGAGCGGAAGAATTTGATCCTGCAAGCGGTCAATGAACAATGCCGTATGAGCAACAATGGTTTGTTCCGGGATGGCCCTCACTCGGACGAAACGAGCCAGCATGCCCAGATTTGGGCTGTACTTGCCGGGGCTGTGAGCAAGGAAGAAGGCGCCGAGCTCTTATCCGCCATGGAACAAGAAGAGATACCAAAGGTATCCTTTGCGATGTCATTCTTCCTTTTCCGCGCTTATGCTATCACTGGATTAACCGAACGGACTTTTGATATGTGGGGACCGTGGGAGGGAATGCTTCGCGAGGGCTTAACCACCTGGAAGGAAGATCCGGTTGGGCACAGGAGCGATTGCCATGGTTGGGGGTCTCTGCCATTATATGCTTTCCCAGCCTATGTACTGGGAGTAAAGCCAGACCTGCCAGGCTACGCACAGATTCGCATTGAGCCTTGCTTCGGTTCCCTAGAATGGGCTTCCGGTACCGTTCCCTGCTCGGTCGGCGAAGTCGCGGTGGCGTGGCGCAAGGAAGGGGATCTTATCCATCTGGAATGGAGCTCCCCAGAGGGTATTCCAGTACGGATCATCCTTCCCAATGGAGTAGACACCTTGTATGAAAGTGGCGGTGCCCAAAGCTTGATCTATACTTTGGGATCATAAAACAAATCGTAGAAGTGCTAACAGAATTGTTGGCACTTCTACTTTACCTTGTACCTGTTCCTCACGAGTAAGGAGATCCCGCACAAGCGTTTACTCTTGTTTATTAGAAAAGGGGCTTATTTATTTTGCCCAAAGAGCGACTTTAATATAGTATTCTAATAGAAAGGGGTGGGGCTATGTCTTTTGTTCGTAGATTACAATGGTTTTTTAAACTTCGATGGGGCCAATATGCGTTAGCGATTTCTCTAATGACGGCCGTGAGTGTGCTCTCAACGATTCCACCTAAAATGATCGGTAACACCATCGATCATATAGGCAAGAACAAATTGACATCAAGCGAACTGAGCAACACCGTGTTAATGTTGATCGGATTGGCAATTTTGCTTTATATTTTAGCTTATTTTTGGATCACAACCTTGTTTGGGAATTCTGCTTTGGTTGAGAAACTGCTGAGGGGACGTTTGCTTGCTCATTTAACGAAAATGACACCCGGATTTTTTCAGCGAAACAGTACAGGTCAATTGATGGCTTTAGCGACCAATGATATTTTGGCGATCGGCCAAACCACGGGATACGGCGTGATGACGCTGGTTAATACCTTGGTAGGGGTATCGGTTGTTGTTCTTACTATGATTTCTTTTATTAGCTATAAACTAATGCTTGCGGCGTTAATTCCGTTGCCTTTTTTAGTGCTTGTGATAAGTGTATTGGGTAAAAAAGTACGCACTCGTTTTATAGCCGCCCAAGCCTCCTTTGGCACGATGAACGACCATGCGCTGGAATCAATTTCAGGTATGCGAGTGATTCGCTCTTATGTACAGGAAAAGCAGGACATTGCGGCATTTGACAAAGTGACTGCCGATGTCATGAAGAAGAACCAACAGGTTTCTATTCTCAATGCTTTATTTCAGCCACTCATTTCACTCATTGTAGGTTGTAGCTTCTCTATTGGGCTAGGGTATGGTTCCTATTTGGTGTTTCATAGTGAAATTACCCTTGGACAGCTGATTTCTTTCAATATTTATTTAGGAATGCTTATCTGGCCGATGATTGCCTTTGGTGAGTTTATCAATGTATTGCAGCGGGGCAACGCTTCTGCAGACCGTTTGGATACAGCATTTGCTCATGAAGCAGATTTGAAGGACTCCGACCAAGTGGTTGCCCTTAAAGAGCCAACGAGTATCGAAATGAAAGAGCTTTCCTTTAGCTACCCGAGTACAGTGCGTCCTAGTTTAAGTGAGGTATCGTTTCGTCTGGAGCAAGGACAGACGCTCGGGATTGTCGGTCGGACTGGCGGTGGCAAAAGCACGCTGATTAAGCAGCTACTTCGCCAATATCCGATCGAACCGGATCGATTCTTTATTGAAGATATATCTGTGGAGAAAAAATGCATCGATC
>JACMJI010000205.1 GCA_014380705.1 Gorillibacterium sp.
ATCGCCTCCAATCATGGTAACCCGAGTTCCATTAAGCATGCTGTCACACCCTTTTTTTGCCGTTATCGTTAAATTATCTTATGCCCCCCAACTGTGATGAGTGAATGACCATATCAAGTAGATCTTGGTGAGTTATGCATTAGATTTTAAGCAAGGATAAACGCTTGTCGGCGTCCTTTGGCGCCGTGCGTTTACCGATGCGGACTCAGAATGAACCTTACCTAATATTTATACTTTCTGCCCTGATAATAAAAAACGAACATTTTCATTCATCCGTGGTGCCGCCCAAGCGGCATGGAAGTCTGATAGAGAAAAAAAACCGCCCAAGGCAAGCCTGGACGGTTCAAGTTATATTATTTACTGACTTTCTCGGGTAGTCCACTTACATAACCATCACATAACTTCAGCAACTCAAGGGCGGCTGTGTACTCAACTTTTGTTGTTTCCTGATTGTTCTCCCCTTCTGGAAGCGGGTAATTGATCCCATCCGAATACCCTTTGCCAGAGACAAAAATATTCCTGTTCGTAATAAAGGAGCCTGAAGGCAAGTAGTAACGCTGAGGCAATAAATTGAACTGATGATTTAGAATATCCTGGCCAAAGACAATATGATCATTTAGCGAAAGTCCCATTAGATTGGCTATGGTCGGCATTAAATCAATTTGTCCGCCTACTTGGCTATACGTTTCAGCCTGAAGCTTACCTGGAGCAGCTATAATGAGCGGGATATTCATCATATCGGGGTAATGGTAATCCCGTCCAAGCATTTCCTTCAGGAGCGCTTTCTCATGGGTTGTTAGGGAGTAGACAGGTAATCCCATATGATCACCGTACACAACGATAAGGCTGTTATTCCATACACCGTTTGCCTTCAATTCGTCAATGAATAAGCCTAGAGCATGGTCAGCATAATTCTGGCCCACCAGATAATCACCAACAAACGTGTTTTCATACCGCTCAGGAAGCTTGATCAGCCTTCGATCCTCCGGCATATCAAAAGGGTGATGGCTGGACATAGAGATCACATTGGAATAGAACGATATCCCTTCATTTTGCATCCTTGCCATTTCTTCTGATGTTTTCTTGTAGAGTATCGGGTCTGAGGCCCCAAAGAACAAGAAATCCTCGTCCTTAAAAAACTTTTTGTCATAGTACCGATCAAAACCGAGAGAAGTATAAAGCTTCTGTCGATTCCAAAACATCACATCATTCGTATGAAACGTTACGGTTTCGTAGCCTTCGCTCTTAAAAAGCTTAGGTAAGCTTGGCAGGTCCTTATCCACATAGGTTTGCGAAGCAGCACCATGGGGGGGGACATAAAACGATGTATTCAGAAGATACTCTGCGTCAGATGTATTTCCTTGTCCAGCCTGTTGAAAAAAGTTATCAAAATAAACATTCTCTTTGGCAAGCTTATTCATATTCGGAGTAATTTCTAGCCCGTCCACTTTTTTGTTAATCAGAAGATCCTGAAAGGCTTCCATCTGCAAAACAATAACATTACGACCTTTTGCAATCCCTTGAAAGTTTGCCGTCTCATGATCCAATGGTGTCGCGGATTTTTTAAGATCGCGAATCTCTTCAGGCGTGACATGAATAGGCTTTCCGCTCACTCTGCCCAAATCTGTAGCGATCGTGTAGATCTGATAATTAACAATCCCCATATGCTGAGCCATCTTCAACTCGTTGACAATGCTACGGTTTGCCCAAATATTGATAAATGAAATCATCAAAGAAAGAGCCAATATAGCGGACATAAGGGTTTTGTTGCTCGTTTGCTGACGACCCCACAAGCGCATTTTGGGCAAGTAGGCATATAAAATCATGAAGAGAACGATGTCTGCATAGATAAGCAGGAAGTAAGGGTGCATCAAATGCATGACACTGCCCTTAACCTGAGTAACCTGTCCCACTTGCTGCAAAGCCCGATACGTTACGATCACGCCGAAGTATTTATAATACATGATGACTGCGAAGTAAATCGAAGTGAGTACGATATTTACAACCATGTAATAAAGAATCTTACGCTTTTTGGCGAAGCGTTCAATTAGACAGAAGAACACCCAAACTGAAGGGATAGCTGCAACCACAGGAAGGATTTCGGCAGAGGCTCCAAAGAGTACAAATCCTGAAAGAAATATTTTCAAAATCACGGATAGGGTAAACACAAAAAAAAGAGATTTATAAAATATATAGCTGCGATTCAAGATGATTCCTCCGATTCCTTAGAAAAGCCTATGTCCTTCCTGTATGTCCAAAACCACCTTCACCACGAATGGTTTCAGGCAATTCGTCGGTTTCCACAAGCAGACATTGGGGCACCAACTGGAAAACCATTTGAGCAATACGCTCTCGTCGGTTGATTAGGAAAGGTTCTTGTCCCAGGTTGATTAGAAGCACTTTAACCTCACCGCGATAATCAGCGTCAATTGTACCGGGTGTGTTCAAACAGGTTACACCATGTTTATAGGCTAAACCGCTGCGTGGCCTTATCTGCGCTTCCAGCTCCCCAGGCATCGCCATTTGAAAGCCAACCGGAACAAGCATACGTTGACCTGGCTTAAGCTCCACAGGCTCTGTTACAGCAGCGTACAGATCATATCCAGCAGCAAGCTCTGACATTTTCTCTGGAATTGGAATATCTTCATTTCCGGCAAGCTTTTTTATCAGGACGTTATATGACAAACATATCCCTCCTGACATCTTTAATTGCCTTATCTGATTCACCAACCATCGCAATAGCAAAGGGACGACTGAACATATCCGATATAACGGTACGAATATTATCCATGGATACATCCTCGATCTGAGCAATGATCTCATCAATCGAATCATGCTTGCCTAGCATCAGCTCATTCTTCCCGATCCGGTTCATCCGGCTGCCTGAGCTTTCTAGACCTAGGATTAGACTTCCTTTTAATTGTTCTTTCCCTCTATGCAGCTCCGCCGATGTCAATCCATTATTGATAAAATCACTGAGAAGCTCCATTGTCAGCTTTAGAACCTCTTCCGTCTGCTTAGGTGCTGTTCCAGCATATATGGTAAACAATCCACTGTCCGCATGAGCAGAATGATAGGAATAAACGGAATAAGCAAGTCCACGCTTCTCACGAATCTCCTGAAAAAGACGAGAGCTCATTCCTCCACCTATTGCATTATTGAGTAAAACCATTGCATAAAGACGATCATCTGCAAGGGCGCAACCTGGCAGAGAAAGACATATGTGGTTTTGTTCTGTCTTTTTGGAGTAGAAGACCGCTTCAGACATAAAAGATGGCGAAGTAATAAAGCTAGTCTTTCCTTGTACAGAAAAAGCACCAAAATGTGCTTCCAGCAGCTCCAGAATGTTATCTGGATAGTTGCCAGCAACAGCAATAACGGTATCTGGAATACTATACCGCTCCTTCATATAGTCTTTCATGCCCTCTGGAGTAAGGGTAAGCAGATTCTTCTCCGTCCCAAGTATTGCATACCCTAGCGGGTGTGAGCCATATGCAGCCTGTGCTAGCAGGTCGTGGACGAGGTCGTCCGGTGTATCCTCATACATGGCAATTTCCTCGAGGATAACATTCCTTTCCTTATCCATCTCCGCTTGATCAAATTGAGAGTTGAAGAACATATCTGCTAGGACGTCAACTGCGATTGGAAGATGCTCATCCAATACTTTTGCATAGTAGCAGGTATATTCTTTTGTCGTAAAAGCGTTAACATTCCCGCCGATGCCATCAAAAATGTCTGCAATATCTTTCGCACTGTGCTGCTCGGTGCCTTTGAAGAGCATGTGCTCGATAAAATGTGATATACCGTTTCTCTCGGGTGTTTCGTTGCGGGAGCCTGTTCCTACCCAAATTCCAAATGAGACCGAACGCAAGGTCGGGATTTTCTCTAAAACAATCCTGAGCCCATTTGATAATTGTTGTTTAATCACGAAGTACCTCCATCATTCTGATTGTGTAAGTATAATTCTGCATCTTATTTTTTATACGAATGGGTCAACCTTTTGCTTTTGATCACTTGGATGATACTATGAAGCGCCTCGGTTACAGACGATGTTGGATGCATGAGAATGATGGCACCCGGTTCGAGACGGGAGGATACTTTTTTACTATATCGTCTGGAGAAGGTTTCGTCCAATTGTATCCAACATCCACAAAAATTTGCCATCAAAGAAGAATGTAGCATGAACGTTTTCTTTATTCAACATGTCCAGGATTGGCGGAATGAATTCGTCGCCTAATAGAAAGAAAGTAAAAAAACTCCTTGCGGAGTCCTTTTGTGACGATTGCTCAACGAGCAAAACCAACCGGTCGGAATAGTCAACTAAACCCAACCGGTTCCATTATCATCTATCGGTTCTCGGTCCCCGTGATCCTTGTCCACTACTACCGGAACGGCTTGGTCCACTTGAACCCGAGCGAGCAGGGTCGCGACGAACGACTTCCGTCGATGCAGTTGGGTCAAGAAACGCTTTATGAGAAAGGTTAATGCGACCCTGTTGGTCAACTTCCGTTACCTTAACGGTAAGCGTATCACCTACAGATACGACATCCTCTGTATTTACCACACGTTCAGTAGACAATTGTGAAATATGAACGAGCCCTTCCTTGCCTGGAAGCACTTCAACAAAGGCACCAAACTTCTCAACGCGCTTCACTGTACCCACATAAATTTCACCAACAACCACATCACGAACGATACCTTCGATTATAGAACGAGCTTTGTCATTCATCTCTTGGTTAGAGGATGCAATGAATACCTTACCGTCTTGTTCAATATCGATTTTAACGCCGGTTTCTTCAATGATTTTATTAATAATCTTACCGCCTGCCCCAATAACATCACGGATCTTGTCAGGGTTAATCTGCATGATAATGATCTTAGGCGCATAAGGGGAAAGCTCTTTACGAGGCTCAGCAATCGTCGTAAGCATTTTGTCCATGATGAAAATCCGACCTTTATAAGCCTGTTTAAGCGCCTCTGCTAGGATCTCACGATTGATGCCATTGATTTTGATGTCCATTTGAATAGCTGTTACGCCTTTTCTTGTTCCAGCAACCTTAAAGTCCATATCACCCAAGTGGTCTTCCATACCTTGGATGTCTGTAAGGATCGACACGTGGTCTCCATCCTTAATTAGACCCATTGCTACACCAGCAACCGGTGCTTTAATTGGCACACCTGCATCCATCATCGCCATACAGGCTGCACAGATACTAGCTTGCGAGGTAGAACCGTTGGACTCAAGAATTTCGGAAACGATACGAATGGTATATGGGAATTCTGCTTCGTCGGGCAGGATCATTTGCAGCGCTCTTTCACCAAGAGCACCATGTCCAATTTCCCGGCGACCTGGAGCGCGGAGCGGTCTAGCTTCTCCTACACTAAATGGAGGGAAGTTGTAATGGAGCATAAACCGTTTGGTTTCTTCCAGATCAATCCCATCCAAAGATTGAATGTCTCCAAGAGCTCCTAACGTACAAATGCTAAGTGCCTGTGTTTGTCCACGTGTGAACAATGCAGAACCATGGGTCCTAGGAAGCAGTGACGTCTCTCCACTGATCGGACGGACTTCATCTAATCCACGACCATCTGGGCGAACTTTATCATGCGTGATCAAGCGACGAACCTCTTCTTTAACGATGTCATAAAGTACTTCCTTGACGTCGTCAATCTTGTCCATTTCATCAGCATACACTTCCTTGAAGTGATCAACTGTCTCAGCATTTACCAAATCAATCGCATCCTGACGAGCATGCTTCTCATTGATCCTAACCGCTTCAACAAGACGGTTTGACGCATATTCGCGTACCTTGGCATTGACTTCATTGTCCACTTGAGCCAAGATAATATCCATTTTGGGCTTTGCTACATCAAGGGCAAACTTCTCGATCTCAGCCACGATTCGCTTGATTTCTTCGTGACCAAACATGATGGCCTCAAGCATGATTTCTTCCGAAACCTCGTGTGCTTCGGCCTCAACCATCATGATGGCATCCTTGGTACCGGATACAACAAGGTACAATTCAGAAACAGCCGACTGAGCAATCGTTGGGTTAATAACGAACTCGCCGTCTACTCGTCCTACAATAACGCCGCCGATTGGTCCATTAAAGGGAACATTTGAGATCGTCAGCGCTGCTGATGTTCCGATCATCGCCGCGATTTCCGGGCTATTGTCATGTTCAACACTCATGACCATATTAACGATCTGTACATCATTGCGGAAGCCTTCCGGAAATAATGGCCGGATGGGTCGGTCGGTCAGACGGCTGGATAGGATCGCCTTCTGAGAAGGACGTCCTTCACGTTTGATATAACCACCGGGAATTTTACCAACGGCATACATTTTTTCTTCGTAATTGACCGTAAGCGGGAAAAAATCAAGGTCTTTCGGGCCAGGTGATGCGGTAACGGTACAAAGAACCGCTGTATCCCCATAACGAACCATAACGGCACCGTTTGCTTGTTTGGCAAACTTACCCGTTTCTAAGCTAAATGTCCGACCAGCTAGTTCAAACTGAATTTTCTTTTCCATAACTACCTCCTGCTTCTAACAAATTTCAAATCCATATGTCTTTATAAAGAATTTACCATAGTGGGAGCATTTATTTAAAAAATTCTTATGTAGATGAAAAAGCAACCTTGTTGCCCGTGCGCCGGGCACGGGGGAACATCGGTTGCTTCCCTCTTCTGTGAATTACCTGCGAAGACCAAGTTTTTCGATCAATGCACTGTACCGTTTAACGTCTTTGTTCTTTAAGTAAGCCAGCAGCTTACGACGCTGTCCTACCATTTTGAGCAAACCGCGACGGGAATGATGATCCTTCTTGTGTTCACGAAAATGGGTAGTTAAGTTAACGATGTTCTGGGTAAGAATGGCAACTTGAACTTCTGGCGACCCGGTATCCGTATTGTGTACCTTGTGCTCGTTGATCAGTTCCAACTTACGCTCTTGTGTTAATGCCATTTACGCTCACCTCCTTTTCTCTAATAAATCTTAATGAATCCCCTGCAGCCTAGAAGACGCTGGTGAGAGCGCAGATCCAAGCATAGGTTTGGCACTAATGCCGTTAAACAGTATAACACAATCCTTAATGGGAAGTAAATGGAACACAAGGAACACCTGCTATATAACTTTTCCAGAGAGTTTATCTCTTGCTCTGTCTGCATCAGAATTAATCTGAGCGATGAGTTGACTCACAGAGTTAAACTTCCGTTCTTCTCTAAGCAAATCCACAAAATCAATACGGATCGACTCTCCATAGATGGAATCGGTAAAATCAAATAGATGGACTTCCAATGTACGAATTCCCTCACCCGTAAAGGTTGGGTTAACACCGATATTCATTACACCGCCAAAGCTTTGGCTGCGAACCGTGACGCGTACAGCATAAACACCATTTCTCGGTACGACATAGGGAAGCTCAAGCTTCACGTTAGCTGTAGGGTACCCGATTGTCCTTCCTCGACCTTCGCCTTCTACGACCGTACCGCTAATACTATAACCGCGACCTAGCAGCGCATTCGCCTCAGTAAGGCGTCCGTCCTGTAGATTCTCGCGAATTAGCGTGCTGCTTACTTTACTGCCAGCAAAACAATAAGGCCGCACGACCTCCACCGCAAACTGACCAGAAGAGATTATTGCAAGTGAATCAGCTGTACCAGAACCGCCAAAGCCAAAAGTAAAATCGAAGCCTACAATAACGGATTCAATCTTCAGCTTAAGTAAGATACCCGTTATAAACTCCTCGGGTGAAAGTGTGGAAAATGCTTTGTCAAAGGATACCAAATAGGTGTATTCAATACCCATTTCACTGAATTGCTTCAATTTATCAGGTAGCGGAGTTAAGATCTGACGATATTTGTCAGCCCCCAAAACCTCTCTTGGATGAGGGTGAAAGGTCATAATGGACGCAGGCAGATTAAGCTGCCTCGCCCTTTCCAAAGCTCGTTCGATGACTTCTCGATGCCCTAGATGCACCCCGTCAAAATCGCCAATAGCGAGCACTTGAGAGGAAGGTAAATCTAGATTGGAAGAATCAAACGGGTATTTAAGTTCGATCACCAGCATGGGGCGGTCTCCGTTATCATTTATTCTGTTCTTATCCAGCTTGTTCATCCATTGAATGGGTCCCGTCGACTGGAATGACTTTCTCCATTCTAATTAAAAACCTTTTCAGGCCTCAGCAGCTTCTTTTCTTCGTCATAACGGAATATTCCCAGAAAATGATTAAGTTTAGCATCTTGAGAAAGGGAAGAGTGTTCATAAAGCCGAAAAATATCAGAGGCAGAACGCTGTACATCTGATATTTCCACAGGCAAGCTCTGACCTTGAAGCGCCCTACGTGCCTCCGCCTCAGATACTGTAAAAGAAGGGATATGAATAACCGCTTGGTCTGCAGGGATCATGTAATTCTGTAAAGTACCATTCGCCATCCGCTCCGCAATTTCTTCGAGATCAAGACACTGGGGTAGGTGAATAAACCCTGTGGAGGTTCGAATAAGACTTGACATAACAGCGGGATACCCCAAAGTGCGTCCGATATCTGTACATAATGTACGGATATAAGTCCCTTTGGAGCACTTGGCACGGAATCGGATTTCTGGATGGAGACGATCTAAGTCCATATGAAGGAGTTCAATTTCGTAAATCTGAATCCTTCTTGCTTTCCGTTCAACCTCTTTACCTTCACGGGCCAACTCATATAGCCTTTTGCCATCAATCTTGACAGCAGAGAACATCGGTGGAACCTGCTCTAAAACCCCAACAAAAGATGCAAGCGTACGGATCACCTGCTCAGAGGTGATCTCTGCTTTATCCACTTGCTCGGTTACCCGACCCGTGGCATCTTCGGTATCTGTTGAATAGCCCACCGTTAGTACAGCCTCATATTCTTTAGGAAGCTCCTGAATGTATTCTACAACTCTGGTGGCTCGCCCAATACATAGCGGCAATACTCCTGTTACCTGTGGATCAAGAGTTCCCGTATGACCAATTCTTCGTGTTCTGGTAATTCCTCTTACCTTGGCTACAACATCATGTGATGTAAAGCCAACGGGCTTCTTTACAGGCAAAACACCTTCTAAAGGCTGCAGGGTCATCAAAGTGTTTTCCCCACCTCCTGAAGAACTTTATAGATTGCCACATCCAAGGTTCCTTGAATGGAGCATCCTGAAGCTCGAACATGACCACCGCCGCCGAAAGACTGAGCAATCTCTGCTACGTTTACCTTTCCAGCAGATCGCATACTCACTTTAAATTGGCCCGGAGCCGTCTCTTTAAAAA
>JACMJI010000206.1 GCA_014380705.1 Gorillibacterium sp.
ATTCTGATGGTAGCTGTAGGCACAGAATGATTACCGCATAGCACTTGAAAGGTATCGAGGATATATGCTTCAGGAACTGGGATGAGTTTCTCTTCAATTAGAGCACGAATATCCTCATCGGTGACATCCTTTTTCTTATCGGCCAAATCCTTGAACTTAGCAAAAGCTTCATTAACTCGCTCATCATCAAGGTCATAACCTAGGTCGATTAGTTTTTCCCGGAAAGCATGACGACCTGAAAGCTTACCCAGTACTAGCTTGCTATCCTTCAAACCGATCGTTAATGGAGAAATGATTTCGTATGTTGTTTTCTCCTTCAGTACCCCATCCTGGTGAATGCCCGATTCGTGAGAAAAAGCATTCGCTCCGACAATCGCTTTATTGGCGGGAACCGGAACTCCCGTTAGACGACTAACCAAACGACTGGTACGTGCAATCTCAATCAGGTGCAGCCCCGACTTGGCCTGAAAAAAATCTTGCCGAGTTTCAAGCGCTAAGGCAATTTCTTCTAGTGCGGTGTTACCCGCACGCTCACCAATGCCGTTGAAGGTACCCTCTACTTGGTCTGCTCCATTCATGATCGCAGCCAATGAATTCGCGGTGGCCATACCCAAGTCATCATGACAATGACAGCTTAGTTGAATTTTCTCGATATCGGGTACGTTCTGCTTCACTACTTTAAATATATTACCGTATTCCATTGGCGATAGGTACCCTACGGTATCCGGAATGTTGACAACTGTAGCACCCGCGCGGACGGCCATCGCTACTACTTCACAAAGGAAGTCGAGCTCGGTTCTGCCGCCATCCTCTGGAGAAAACTCGATTTTGTCAAAAAAACGTCTTGCGTACCGAATTGCCGCTTCTGCGGTCTCTAGTACTTGGTGTTTTTCCATACGGAGTTTATGCTTACGATGGATGGGCGAGGTCGCGAGGAAAAGATGCAGTGTTGGATCTGCCGCTTCCTTCAGTGCCTCCCTTGCAGCATCGATGTCCTGCTCACGGCACCGAGAAAGCCCCACAATGGATGCATTCTTTATCGCGCGACTGACCGCACCTACGCTTGCCACTTCTCCCGGTGACGATGCGGGGAAGCCCGCTTCAATCCGATCTATGCCTACTCTCTCCAGTTGGAGGGCAATTTCCACCTTCTCCTGGGTATTGAGATTTACGCCTGGCGTTTGTTCTCCGTCCCGTAGAGTTGTGTCAAACAGATAAATTTTCCTCATCCCATTCACCTCCTAGAATTTTAAATAACAGGCGCTGCCCGAAATGGATATGCAGCGCCTTTCTTAAACAATTATTTTTTGATCCAGTGCATCATTTCCCGCAGACGATTACCCACTACTTCAATTTGGTGCTCGGATTCATTGCGTCTAGTTGCAGTCAAGAAAGCACGACCTGATTGGTTCTCGAGAATAAAATCGCGAGCAAATTTGCCCTGTTGAATATCGGATAGTACCCGTTTCATTTCTTTTTTTGTCTCATCCGTAACAATCCGTGGACCTGTAACATAATCACCGTATTCCGCCGTGTTGCTGATCGAGTCGCGCATTTTGGCCATGCCACCTTCATAGATCAGGTCGACGATCAGCTTCATCTCATGCAGACACTCAAAGTAAGCCATTTCCGGTGCATATCCACCTTCAACCAGTGTTTCAAAGCCTGCTTTAATCAGAGCAGTGACACCACCGCATAGAACAGCTTGCTCGCCGAACAAGTCAGTTTCGGTTTCCTCTTTAAACGAAGTTTCGATAACACCTGCGCGAGTACAACCGATACCCTTAGCGTAGGCAAGTCCGATTGCATGAGCTTTACCTGTGGCATCCTGATGAATGGCGATAAGTCCGGGTACGCCAAATCCCTCTACGTACGTGCGGCGAACAAGATGACCTGGGGATTTCGGAGCGATCATCAATACATCAACGTCAGCAGCAGGAAGAATCTGTCCGAAGTGAATGTTAAAGCCATGAGAGAACACTAGCGCAGCATTCTTTTTCAGATTGGGTTCGATTTCTTCCTTGTATACTTTAGCTTGCGTTTCGTCTGGAAGCAGAATTTGTACAAGATCAGCCAGTTTAGCCGCCTCTGCTACAGGGTATACATCGAAACCATCGTTTTTGGCTTGATCGAATGATTTACCAGAGCGCAAGCCGATAATAACCTTGATCCCGCTGTCACGAAGATTTTGTGCTTGTGCATGCCCTTGACTTCCGTAACCAATCACCGCTACCGTCTTGCCTTTAAGTACGTTTGAATCCGCATCCTTCTCATAATACATTGTAACCGCCATTGTGAATTGCCTCCTTTAGAATAGGTACCCTTCCAATCAGGGACCTGAAGGAACGAAATGTTCGTATTCGTCCACTCAGGTTCCCTGATTGGGGGGCAAACAAGATTGATAAATGATTATCGAATACTGCGAATCATTGCCGTAACACCTGTTCGAGCCATCTCACGTATGCCGTAAGGCCTTAACAATTCGATGATCGCATCAATCTTTTCGCTACCACCAATCGCTTGAACAATTAAGGCTGTGGGTCCAATGTCGACAACACTTGCTCTAAACGTCTCCACCACACCGAGGATTTCGGGTCGGGAGGAAGGATCCGCATTTACCTTAATTAAGGCAACTTCGCGTTCCACATGAGGCTTCTCGCTGAGCGCAACAACCTTAATTACATCAACAAGCTTATAAAGCTGCTTCTCAATTTGTTCCATTGTAGCTTCATCACCGCTGGTTACAATGATCATACGCGACAGTCCAGCTTCCTCCGATTCACCTACAGTTATGCTATCAATATTGTAGCCTCTCCTGCCGAAAAGCCCTGAGACTCTCTGCAGCACGCCCGGCTGGTTGTTGACCAGTACGGAAATCGTATGATTGCGAACGATCATTCTGCATCCCCCATTAACATCTTATCGATGGTGTTGCCTGCTGTGACCATAGGATATACATTCTCATTCTTGCGAACCACGAAATCAATTAGCACCGGTCCGGGAGTGTCTAGCGCTTCCTGCCAAACCATCTCCGCCTCTTCTTTATTCGTTGCCCGCAAACCCTTAACCCCATAAGCTTCAGCTAATTTGACGAAATCCGGACTGCCAGCCAGATCTATATGGCTATACCGATTTTCGTAGAGAATTTCTTGCCATTGCCTAACCATTCCTAACACCTGATTGTTCATGATGACAATCTTGACAGGAATCTTATTGATAGCACATATTGCCAGCTCCTGGGAACACATTTGGATTCCTCCATCTCCATTAATGGAGATAACCAATGAATCCGGATTGCCCATCTGCGCACCAATTGCTGAAGGAAATCCAAAGCCCATCGTGCCGAGCCCTCCCGAAGTAACCATTGAGCGGGGGCGCTGAAAGCGGTAATACTGGGCAACCCACATCTGATGCTGTCCTACATCGGTTGTAATGATAGCTTCCCCGTCCGTCGTTCGATTGATCATTTCAACGACATATTGCGGCTTTAGCTCCGTATCCGAATCCTTGTAGCTAAGAGGGAACTCCACCATCATTTGTTTGATATGCTTGATCCATTCTACCGAAGAGGCCTGGGTTGCTTTGGTGTTAGCGTAAGCCAAAACATTCTTCACATGACCAACCACAGGTATATCGGTTTTGACATTCTTACCAATCTCAGCGGGATCAATATCAATGTGGATGATTTTCTTCGCCTTTGGTGCAAAACCATTTAAATTCATCGTCACACGGTCATCAAACCGAGCCCCGATACAGATAAGCAGATCTGCATTCTGGATAGCCATATTGGCACTGTAGGTCCCATGCATACCCGGCATGCCCATCCATAGCTCATGAGCACTCGGAAAGCCACCGAGACCAAGCAAGGTTGTCGTTATCGGAATCCGTGTCTTATTGACGAATTCGAGCAATTCCGCACTTGCATCTGCAGATACAACCCCGCCACCTGCAAGGATAACCGGCTGCTCTGCTTCCTTGATCGCCCTGATCATTTTGTCTACTTGAAGCTTGTTCGGATCGGTTGTTGGGTTGTATCCCCGAATGTTAATTTCGTTACACGCCTTGAAAATGATTTTCTCTGCTGAGATGTCCTTGGGAATATCAACTAGTACAGGACCCTTTCGACCGGTATTCGCAATATGAAAGGCTTCGTGAATGACTCGTGGAAGATCATTAACATTCCGCACAAGATAGCTATGCTTAGTGATTGGCATCGTAATTCCCGTAATGTCTGCTTCCTGAAAAGCGTCTGTTCCAATGAGGGGGCTCGCGACATTTCCAGTAATGACAACCAGCGGTATGGAGTCCATATAAGCGGTAGCAATCCCCGTCACTAAATTTGTTGCCCCCGGACCTGACGTCGCAATACAAACGCCTACCTGCCCCGTTGTCCGAGCATAACCATCAGCCGCATGGATCGCACCCTGCTCATGTCGCGTTAGCAGATGGCGAAAGTCGGGGTTTCCGTGCATCGCGTCGTAAATGTAAAGTACCGCCCCGCCGGGATAACCGAATACGCATTCGACACCCTCCAGTAGCAAACAGCGAAGCAAAATTTCCGAGCCAGACACCAGATCTGGTTTCAACAGCCTAGCTTTTAGTTCTTCTTCCAATACACGGGTTGGATTTTGAATACTCATTCGAACCCCTCCTTTCAAAATTAAAAACCCTTTCGTCCTCAAAACGGTTTTATCCGTTTAAGAGGGACGAAAGGGTTAGCTTCCGTGGTACCACCCAGGTTTGCCCTGCACCTTGCGGTAGAGAGCCTTGAGCAGTGTGAGTATCGCTACATCACACTACAGCACAGTAACGTGTGCTATTCCGATTCTTCCTAATAGGCAAAGGGATAAGCAAGCTTTGCTTTTCAGAAAAACAGCTCCGAGGTGAGCTCGTTAATAAGGGGTTAAGGCGCCGGTTCCAGCAAATCCGCCGCTCTCTGGACATAAGAGCCCTTATCACTTCGTCCTCTTCATAGCCGATCAGTTAACATATTGTTGTAACTCATGGATAAAATCTTGAACGACGTCCCATGACGCCTTACGTTTACCGACGAGAGAATAGAATCGACTTTAAAAACTAAAATCTGTGATGTAGTAAAGTAAATTATATTCGTCTAAAACTCGATAGTCAACACATTATCGGTTTAAACCGATAAAGAATTTTTTACCCCCTGATTTACTCGGGTATAAATACCCATGAACAAGAATAAAAAAAGAGCTGTCCTCCGTCATCTGCGATGACTTCTAGGACAGCTCTTTTATGTCACGCTTGTTTAAGCGTTGATTTTTGTTTTGGCAGCTGCTGCCAGATCAGTAAATGCTTTGCTATCGGATACTGCTAGCTCAGCTAGGATCTTACGGTTGACGTTTACGCCAGCCAATTTCAGACCATACATTAGTGTGCTATAGGTCATTCCGTTTAGACGAGCTGCAGCGTTGATTCTCGTTACCCATAGGCGACGGAAATCACGTTTTTTGCGACGACGGTCACGGTATGCGTACAGACCGGATTTCATTACTTGTTGGTTCGCTGTTCTAAACAGTCTATGCTTGGAGCCGAAATAACCTCTCGCAAGCTTCAAAACTTTTTTATGACGACGGCGGGTTACGAAACCGCCTTTTACTCTTGCCATGTAATTCTACCTCCTGGATTTTCGGGTAAGTTTGGAAAACGAATTATTTCACGTAAACGAGCATACTCTTAATGCGTTTCACGTCTGAAGGTGAAACCAAAACGCTTCCGCGCAACTTGCGCTTTTGACCAGGAGATTTGCTTTCCAAGATGTGGCGCTTGTAAGCTTGGTTTCTTTTGAGTTTGCCAGAGCCAGTTCTTGTGAAGCGCTTGGCTGCTGAGCGGTTGGTTTTCATTTTAGGCATTGAATGTATCCTCCTAGAACTAGTTATGGTAATAGCATCGGGTTCGCCTATTTCGGCGACAGGATCATAATCATGCTGCGGCCTTCAAGCTTCGGTCTGCGTTCAATAACGCAGATTTCCTTGACTTCTTCCGCTACCCGTTCCAGCACACGCTGGCCAATCGAGGCATGAGTGATTTCCCGTCCACGGAAACGGACTGAACATTTCACTTTATCCTCATCAGTTAAAAACTTAACAACATTGCGAAGCTTGGTTTGAAAGTCATGCTCGTCAATCGTTGCACTGAAGCGAACTTCCTTCAGCTCAACAACCTTCTGGTTCTTGCGAGCTTCCTTGTCCTTCTTCTGCATTTCATAACGGTATTTCCCGTAATCCATGATGCGGCATACCGGCGGTTTCGCCTGTGGAGCCACGTTTACTAGATCGAGATTAGCGTCCATAGCCATCTGCATCGCTTCGCGGATTTGAATAATTCCCAGTTGCTCGCTCTCTGGGCCGATTAAACGTACTTCTTTCACACGAATCTCGTCGTTAATCATATGGTCCTTACTAATAGCCTTCCACCTCCGTTAAAGTATTTATTCGAAAA
>JACMJI010000207.1 GCA_014380705.1 Gorillibacterium sp.
CTTGTGCCAAGATTATACTATGTTAATTTGTCAGACTTGGAATTTTCATAGGGTCACTCCCTTTATTCTCGTTGAACTTGGCGAGGATGCGGAGCAGCGCTACTTCGATCTGATGCAAAAAGAGATCAGAATATAATCTGCTATAACAAGGGAAATATACCTGTTATTGAATATGAATCAAGTATCAAAAAACCCGCCATGGCAATGATTATGCCGTGGCGGGTTTTAGTGTCAATTGTAGTTATACTTGATGTCAAAGTTAAATATTTTTTATGCCATTTGTAGATATAACTCACAATTTGATAATTAAATCACTTACCCATTACTCAACCGTAACGCTCTTCGCCAGGTTACGTGGTTTATCCACATCGTTGCCGCGGGCGAGGGAGGCGTAGTAAGCAAACAGCTGCAAAGGAACAACAGCGAGTGGAGGAGTCAGCAGGCCGATGGTCCGCGGGATGGAAACTTGCAGGTCGGTCTGATCGCTGCCTTCCATACCGATGCGGATGACACGAGCGCCGCGTGCAGCAACCTCTTGGATGTTGCTAACGGTCTTCTCGAGAAGATCCTCTTGGGTCGTCAAGGCAATAACCGGGATGCCTTCTTCGATCAATGCAAGCGTACCATGCTTCAACTCACCGGAAGGGTAAGCTTCGGAGTGGATGTAGGAAATTTCCTTCAGCTTGAGCGAGCCTTCCATAGCAACCGCGTAATCTAGGCCACGGCCGATGAAGAACAGGTTGTCGTGGTGGGAGATTTCGTCAGCCAAAGCTTTGAAGTCCTCGGCGTGCTCTAGAATTTGGCTTACTTGATCAGGCAGTTTTTTGAGTGCTGTGATAATCTCTGTAATTGCTGCTTCATCCTGTGTGCCGCGAATGCGGGCGAGGTGAAGACCGAGCAGGTAGAACACGATTAATTGTGAGGTATAGGCTTTCGTTGAAGCTACGGCTACTTCTGGACCCGCCCAAGTTGTAATGACGCTATCCGCTTCCCGGGAGACAGAGCTGCCGACGACGTTCGTCAGAGCAAGCACGTGTGCACCATTGCGTTTCGCTTCTGGGATTGCAGCCAAGGTGTCTGCCGTTTCTCCGGATTGACTGACCACGATGACCAGCGTTTGCGGTGTGATGACAGGAGCGCGGTAGCGGTATTCGGAAGCGACATCGGTTTCAACTGAAACGCGAACTAGACGCTCGATGATTTGTTTGCCGACAAGACCCGCATGATAAGCTGTACCACAAGCAACAATGTGAATGTTAGTGATGGCTTTGATTTGTTCCGCAGTCAAGTTGACTTCGTTCAATATGACGCTTTTACCGTCATCGCTGATACGGCTGCTCATCGTATCGCGGTAAGCTTTAGGCTGTTCAAAAATTTCTTTGAGCATAAAGTGATCATAGCCGGCTTTTTCAGCCGTAGTCAGGTCCCAATCCACATGGAAAAGGTCACGGGAAATGAAAGTACCTTCCATTGACATGAGTTGGACGCCATCACGCGTTAGAACAGCCATTTCACCATCATTGAGGATATAAACCTCACGAGTGTAGTTAAGGATAGCAGGGATGTCTGAGCCAATGAAGTTTTCTCCTTCGCCTACACCGATAATGAGTGGGCTGGCATTACGTACAGCAATCAGCTTATCTGGCTCATATTCAGTCAGTACGGCTAGAGCGTAAGCACCACGCATATGCTTCACCGCGCGCTGTACGGCTTCAACAATGTTGCCATCATATTCTTGTGCAATTAGGTGAGGGATGACCTCAGTGTCCGTCTCAGACAAGAAAACATGACCTTTAGCAATTAACTCTTGTTTAAGTGCGCCGAAGTTTTCAATAATTCCATTATGCACAACGGAGAATTTGTTTGAGTTGTCCGAGTGGGGATGAGAGTTCACATCGGATGGCTTGCCGTGAGTGGCCCAACGTGTATGACCGATTCCGACGGTTCCAGCAAGTGGGGTTTCCACGAGACGGCTTTCTAATACAGCCAAGCGACCTTGTGCTTTAAGCATTTCCAGGCCGTTAGTAGTAAAAATAGCGACGCCTGCAGAGTCATAGCCCCGATATTCCAGCTTGCTCAAACCTTCGATCAGAACCTCTTGAGAATTGCGATTTCCAATATAACCAACGATTCCACACATAATAATTCCTCCAATAGACCAGCTATTCTGGTCGATATAATAGTTTGCACAACAACGAAGTAGAGGTAATACGTCGACTGTCTCGGGACAGGGACCTACACCAATTGAAATAGAAATAATATAAAATAAAGGGTTAAAAAGACATAGAAAAAGAAAGGCCTGTTCGGCTTGTTTTAAAAAGAGTGCGTCTTAAAATAATGTAAGCTTCAAAGAAAATCATAAGTGGACATAACCATGTCCGACTGCCGTCAGAATTTTGTCCGCCCGGTCGCCCGCGACGTTTTGTTAACTGACTTTCGATTGCAGAATACCGGAAGGCCCCCGCCGAAAAATTCGAACACCTTCACCTCGTCAACTTGAACGTGTTTCGGTCGTTAAAGCCCAGTATCACAACCTGGGTGACTGAAACTGTCCGCTCCGTTCAAGTTCTGGCGCTTGTATGATTAAACCTCGTTCCACCTTTCTATTCAAAGTAAAGTAATCCATGTTATTCAGTCGGTCTCCAAATGGAGACAACAGAAGAATGACTAATTAACTATATCACAGATAAGGCTTTGAATAAAATAGTCGCTGCAAAAAATGAAGACTCCGTTTCACGTAGAAGTACCGGAGTCTTCAGATGAAGGGAGAGATTATTCTGCAAAGATTTTTTCCAGCAGTGCGCCTAGCTCGGCTACGGCTTGTTCTTCCTGCTCACCATCTGCTTCGACGGTGATTTGGTCATTTGTAGCAATTCCAAGCGTAAGC
>JACMJI010000208.1 GCA_014380705.1 Gorillibacterium sp.
GAGCAGGCTGAGGGTGAAACCACAGTCTGCTTCATTCTGGTTAAGCCTCCGTAAACGTGAGACGTCAGAATACGGAACGGGCGCTTATCTTGCATCTGTACATCAATTAGGTGAGAACAATTTAGAAGCTGAACAAAGAGAGAGGGAACAGAATGCGAGAACAGATCCTGGTTATTGATGATGACGAGAAGATAACCTCCATGCTGCGACGTGGACTTGCTTTTGAAGGCTATACGGTGACGACAGCGAACGATGGGCTAGAGGGTCTGAAGAAGGTGGCGGAGACGGACCCAAGGCTGATTATACTGGACGTCATGATGCCTAAGGTGGACGGATGGGAGGTCTGTCGGCGTATTCGGGAGAGCGGGAGCACAACATCCATTCTAATGCTTACGGCTAAGGATGAAGTATCGGACCGGGTGAAAGGACTCGATATGGGTGCAGACGACTATCTCGTTAAGCCGTTTGCGCTTGAGGAACTTCTTGCTCGGGTGAGAATGCTGCTGCGTCGAAATACGGAATCTGGCCAACCTAAGGGAAGTAAGCTTGAGTATGCCGATCTTGTCCTTGATCATGATTCCCGGGAAGTATTTCGTGATGAGAAACGAATAGATTTGACTACAAAGGAATTTGATCTGCTTCATCTTTTTATCATCAACCCCAATCGAGTACTCTCCCGCGACCTCATTATGGAAAAGGTTTGGGGCTACGATTACAGCGGAGAGTCTAATGTGCTAGAGGTATATGTCGCATTGCTGCGGCAGAAGATGGAGGAGCATGGACACAAACGGATCATTCAAACGGTTCGTGGGGCAGGCTACGTGCTGAGAGGGGAAGCTTAAATGTTCATCCGCACCAAGCTCACATTGTGGTATACATCCTTGCTAGCGGCTTTACTGCTTCTATTCGGTATTGCACTTTATACCTTCCTGTCTATTAACTTTAACAAAACCCAGGATCAAGTTATGGAGGACCTCGCGAGAAGCTTGGCAGAATCAACCTTAAATAACAGGGGAGTTCACCTGTTGCGCAACCCAATTACGGGGGAGACAACAGCAGAGCTGCCAGCGATCAGTAATTTACGCTACTCCGGGATCTATGTACAGTTAGTTCGTCCAGAGGATGGCGTTGTTCTGGATTCTACACTGCCTACCGGGTTTGAGCTGCCACATACGCAACCTATTCTGGAACGGGCACTTGCTGGTAAACAATATGCTCAGAATGTGAAGTTGGGTTCGAATACCTTGCGTGTCTATAATTCCCGGATTACGGTTCCGATTAATAATAAGATCGGATTGGTTCTTATCACCCAGATTGCCACCGTTGTGGACAACACGCTCCTGCTTTTGCATACAGTTGCCCGTTTTCTGATCCTATTGGGTCTATTTATCATCATTGCTGCAGCTACGAGCGGTTGGTTCTTAGCACGCAAGGCTTTTAAACCTATCGAGAAAGTCATTTCTGCTGCGGAGTCTGTTCAGAACGGTGACGACCTTGGTCGTCGTATTGAGTTTATCGGTCCTCCAGATGAAATTGGGATGCTAACGAGCACAATCAACAACATGCTAGGGCGGGTTGAAAGAACCTATCGCGAATTGGAGGAGTCCAATCGGATGCAGCGGCGGTTCGTCTCTGATGCTTCCCATGAGCTACGCACACCGCTCACAACGATTCGCGGAAACGTTGAGATTCTACAAAAGGTGTGGAGACAGATGCCTATTGAAGGCTCGATGACAGATGACCAGAAGCGGGAGTTTTCGCTTGAAGCGATGGGGGATATCGCGGGTGAAGCTAGTCGAATGAGTCGGTTAGTCAATGATCTTCTAGCACTTGCCAGAGCAGATGCAGGGGTTATCATGTACATGGAGCCTATTGAAATACGTGCACTTTTAGAGGATGTTTCGCGTAAAGCCTCACTGCTTCCAAGAACAGTAGATTGGAAGATAGGCAATCTATCTGTATTAGATGGGGAGCATGTTTATGGCAATGCAGATTACCTGCGGCAAATGCTGTTTATTTTTATTGAGAATGCCTTTAAGTATACGACTCAAGGTCAAGTACTGCTCGAAGGTTTAGCCAAGCCTGATGCGGTAGGAATTCGCATTAGCGATACGGGTATCGGAATGGATAAGGATGAAATCCCTCATATTTTTGAACGTTTTTACCGTGCGGACGTTTCAAGAGGAAGAACAACAGGCACAGGACTTGGTCTATCAATCGCTCAGTGGATCATCGATGAGCACGGAGGTTCCATTGAGGTAACAACAAGACTAGGAGTAGGAACCACTTTCTTGATTTGGCTCCCGATCCAGGCGCCACAGAAGAAGCTATCGGAAACCATTGATAGGTTGGAACTAACACCCAAAGAGATTGACTGAATAAGTAATCTTAGCCGACAGGCATGCTCTGTCGGCTTTCTTCCGTTCAGGAAGTGGGCTATAATGGGAAGGAAAAGGCATCATATTCAAGGTGGTTGAAACGAAATGGAAGTTATCAAAATATCCCCGCGGGGGTACTGTTACGGTGTAGTCGATGCTATGGCACTAGCCATGTCTGCTGCACGGAACTTGGACCTGCCACGTCCGATTCACATATTAGGAATGATCGTACACAACGCCCACGTTACAGACTTCTTTGAAAAGGAAGGAATCATAACACTAGACGGGGCTAATCGACTGGATATTTTGGAAGGGATCACAGCGGGTACGGTTATTTTTACAGCACACGGGGTTTCACCGATGGTCCGCAAGATGGCAAGGGATAAGGGTCTCATGGTGGTGGACGCAACCTGTCCAGATGTAACCAGAACCCACGATCTCATTCGGGAAAAAACGGCTGAGGGCTGTGAAATTATTTATATCGGTAAAAAGGGACACCCGGAACCGGAAGGTGCGGTAGGCATTGCGCCAGATCATGTACATCTCATTGAAAAACCAGAGGAGATTGAGGCACTTGATCTTCCTGAATCGCGTATTGTCATAACCAATCAGACGACGATGAGCCAATGGGATATTCGTGAAATCATGAACCAACTTGTGAAACGCTACCCGCAAGCTGAAATTCACAATGAAATTTGTCTAGCTACACAGCTGCGCCAGGAAGCCGTTGGAGAACAGGCCAAGGAAGCTGATTTAGTTATCGTTGTGGGTGATCCACGCAGTAATAACTCTAATCGGCTAGCTCAGGTATCCGAGGAAATAGCTGGAGTTAAGGCATACCGCATCGCCGATATCACGGAGCTTAATCTTGCGTGGCTAACTTCTGTAAGAAAAGTCGCTGTAACATCAGGTGCCTCAACGCCTACCCCAATCACCAAAGAACTTATTGCTTTCTTAGAACGTTATGATGCTGCAGATCCATCCACTTGGCAAATTGAGCGAACGATCAATATGAAAAAATTGATCCCAACCGCTAAAGTTAGAGACTGATCTCATAGAAGACTTTGACCAAGCTTCGGCTTCGTCAAAGTCTTTTAATAATATTAGGTTAATAAAGTGAAGTTAGCTTCAGAAGTAGTGAGTTTAGGTGTTCAGACGTGTGGGGTTGGGAGTAAATAGTGAAGTTAACTTCAGGAGTAATGAGTTTATGGTGCAGGCCCGAGTGGAGTTGTAGGAGTAAGTTTGGATTGACACCACTCAGGTTTTTTTGTTATAGTTGCTTTAGCGATTAAAAGCGTATAAGCGTTGAAGCGTTGAATTAAATATTTTTTTTAACGAAATTTACCGATCTTAACTGATCCATATTGGGGGAGTCGAAATGATCGTTATTACGTCCAATCAAGTTCCTGAGGAACGCATTGCCGAAATTATTCATTACATTGAGAAGCATGATGTCAGAACTCATCTTTCCCGGGGAGAAGACCATACAGTGATTGGCATCATTGGGAGAATTGAACCAACACTAGCCGAACACCTTCGTCAGATGAAGGGTGTTGCCCAGGTGATCAAGATTTCCAAGTCCTATAAGTTAACCAGTCGGGATTTTCATCCCTCTGATACAGTGATCGAAATAAAAGGTGTACGTATCGGTGGGCCAGATATCGTCGTTATGGGTGGTCCTTGTGCAGTAGAATCTCGCGAGCAAATTGATGAAATAGCTAGACTTGTTAAGCTAGCTGGTGGACAGGTATTGCGGGGCGGGGCATTTAAACCGCGAACGGGACCTTACAGCTTCCAGGGAATTGGCGTTGAAGGGCTAGAGATGATGGCAGAAGCCGGGCGTAAGCACGACATTCTGACGATCACAGAGGTTATGACTCCCGAATATGTGGATGTATGCGCGGAGTATGCTGATATTCTTCAGGTGGGAACCCGCAATATGCAGAATTTTGATCTTCTGCGTAAGCTTGGAACGATTCAGACTCCTGTTCTGCTTAAGCGGGGCTTTAGCTCCACTTATGATGAGTTTCTTAATGCCGCGGAATATATTCTTGCTGGCGGCAACCCGAACGTGATGCTATGCGAGCGGGGAATTCGCACCTTTGAGACCTACACCCGTAATACATTAGACCTAACAGCGATTCCCGTTTTGCAGCAACTTAGTCATCTGCCCGTGATATCTGATCCTAGCCATGGAACAGGCAGGAGGGAATTAGTGGAGCCAATGGCTAAAGCCTCCATAGCTGCTGGGGCGAATGGACTCATTATTGAAATGCATACAGACCCCGATAACTCGATGACCGGAGATGGAGTGCAGTCGCTATTCCCTGATCAGTTTGCGAATCTTCTTCAAGATATTGAGAAGCTTGCTCCGATTGTCGGCAAGCGTTTTGAAACAAGGAAGAGCCCGATACTAGCAGGTTCATGGACAATTTAATTAAAAAGTAGGGCCAAACCAAGCGAAGGCTCCAAGGGAGTCCTTCGCTTATTGGCATGCCCTAAAAGTAAAAAAGACAGACAAAACATATTGTTTGTCCATTGCATGAACGTATAAGTGCTTTATGTTAATATACCTAACACGAATGAAAAAAATAGCTGACATAAGTATTGACGGCAGTTAAGTAGGGATTTATAATAATCGCAAGATAATGCTTAGAACTTGAACAATAATCTCATATATGCAGATGAATGTTCGGAATTTGGGAGGGATTGAGATGGCGGTAGCGAAAGTATTGGAATTAGTTAAGGAAAAAGGCATTGAGTGGATTGACTTCCGTTTTGTAGATCTGTCAGGTAAAGCACACCATATTACGGTTCCAGCTGTAGAAGTAGACGAAGAAACGTTCATTAACGGAGTAGCTTTTGACGGATCCTCCATTCCTGGCTTCCGTGGTATTGAAGAATCCGATATGGTTATGCTCCCGGATACCGAAAGTATCTATGTGGACCCCTTTACTGCACACGCGACACTGGTCGTTATGTGTAACATCCATACTCCTGATGGTGTACGCTATGAGCGTGACCCAAGAAGTATTGCTCAGAAGGCCGAAGAATATTTACAAACGACTGGAATTGGTACCGTTGCAAACTTTGCGCCGGAATCCGAGTTCTTTATATTTGATGATGTACGCTTTGAAAGTGGAATGAATAAATCCTATTATGAAGTCGACTCTGAAGAGGCATTCTGGAACTCAGCACGCAAAGAAGAGGGCGGCAACCTAGGCTTTAAAATAAAGAAAAAGGGTGGGTATGTTCCGGTAGCTCCGACGGATACGCAACAGGATCTCCGCAGTGAAATGTGTCGTTTGCTTATGGAATCTGGCCTTCGCATTGAGCGCCATCACCATGAGGTTGCTACTGCTGGTCAAGCAGAGATCAATTTCCGCTTTGACACCCTGACCAAAACTGCCGACAACCTTATGAAGTACAAATACATTGTTCAGAACACCGCGAGACAATTTGGCAAAATTGCAACCTTTATGCCTAAACCACTCTTTGGAGATAACGGCAGCGGGATGCACGTTCATCAAAGTATTTTTAATGGTGGCGAACCATTATTTTACGAAGAAGGCGCTTATGCTAACCTTAGTGAGATGGCAATGCACTACATTGGCGGTATTCTTTTCCATGCCCCAGCCTTGATCGCTCTGACTAACCCGAGCACGAACTCATTCAAACGTCTTGTGCCTGGTTATGAAGCTCCAGTTAACCTGGTATTCTCCAAGGGTAATCGCTCCGCTGCTGTCCGGATTCCGGTTGCTGCTGTTACACCTAAAGGCTGTCGTATCGAGTTCCGGACACCTGACTCCACTGCAAACCCATACTTGGCATTTGCCGCTATGCTGCTTGCTGGTCTCGACGGGATTCAGAATAAAATTGATCCAGTAGCACTTAACTATGGTCCACTTGATAAGAACATCTATGAATTGCCAGAAGAAGAACTTAAGGCAATCCGCAGTTGCCCAGGCTCTTTAGACGCAGCTCTAGATGCTCTACTAGCAGACTGTGATTTCCTGCTTAAAGGCGATGTCTTTACAATGGACTTTATCAATAATTATGTAGATTTCAAACGTGGCGAAGCTAAAGATGTAGCGATCCGTGTTCATCCGCATGAGTATTCCCTATATTTTGACTGTTAGAGTCAATTTCATAATAAATCCTTTTTGCGCTTGCAACAAACGGAATTTTGGGGATAGTTTTTGAAAAGAGTTGAGGGTCGATCATTGTTTTTGTGGATATCCGTAAAAAAGGCATACTTATCCCCAGTTCCAAAATGGGAGTTGTCGCCTTATTGTTGTTATCCTCAACGCCAAGAGGGACAGTTAGGATGCTGCCTTCTTTGCTCCCATCTGTTTGTTGATTCGATCCACCGCCAGTTTACTCAACGTGTACACCAGACAAGAAATTTCAAAGCCTACTTTGGCTAAGATTCCACCTCGGTGGCGAATTTGATTCAGTTGGAAAAATTCTTTCAAGTAACCATTCACTCGTTCCACAGCGGTCCGTTTCTTGTACAATTCCTTGTAGCTGTGGCTTCCTCTCGCTGGCACCGTATACTTGCGAATGTCGGTGTCCAATTTGATCTTGAATACTTTCTGGCAGTCCTCTTCCTTAAATGGACACGTTTCGCATTCCTTGGGCCGTGTGTATTTGAGCGTTTCGTATTTCTCATCGAAGCTGTCATAGCTGTAGGCGTATCCGGCTTTACATACGGGGCGGAAGTGTTCATCTTTCCCCTCGATCGGTTTCTCGTTCCGCTTATTGTAGTCGATCAGAGGCTTCGCCCCTATGGCTCGCACCTGCTTATAAACGGCATCGAAATCGTATCCCGCATCGAGCAAAACATGTTCGATATTCAGATAAGGGTGCCGCGATGCCAATGCTTTCAGAAGGGGAATCGACATTTTGCCATCATTCACATGAGCAGAGGAAAACATCGACATCAGGATATACTGGCTTTTGCAATCCACAGCGAAATGTCCTTTGTAGCCATACCAGAAGATCTTTTTATTGTCTGTGTTTTTCTTGGTACCCCAAGTCGGATCCAGCGGTGTTTCAGCTTCAATTTCCTCATGGGTTAGCGGCAGCAACTGTTCCAATGTTTTTTCAAATATTGTTTTTTGCGCTTCGATTTCAGCTTGTTCAAGCAGCCATTGTTCGCGTTCTTCCTTGCTCTTGCGCCCCCGTTTCTTGGGTGTTGCCGACTCGGCAGGAGGCACCTCTTCCTTAGTTCTAACAGGCAGCAATTCCTGTTGTTCCACCAATGGCTTCTGATGCGCATTCTTTTTTCGGGAACGTCTTTTTGCTGGATTCGCTGCATCTCTCGCTTCCACATGGGTGGCATCGACGGCTACTTGTGCAACGTCGAGATAGCCTTCTTGATAGGCTTGAACAATAAGGCTGTCGTGGGAATCCTGAAATACAGACGACTTCTGCAACTTCCGGATGAGGCGGGAGTAGGCCGCTTCGCTTGGAATGGCATCCGATCCTGTAAATCGGCAGTGATAGCGGAACTCTTCGCTGGTCTTTAGGCGTGTGACCAAATCTTTAATAAAGGGCATTCTTTCTACGATTCGGATGAAGAGCGAATAAATCATGGCGCGATAATTGAGCGTATCAGGAGCCCCATGAATCGATTTTTTTGTGACAGCTCGCAGGAAGGGAGTGATGTCCAACGTTTCAAAAATCCAAGCGTATTTCTCATTTGGAGACATTTCCAGCAGTTGCTCCAAGGAAAATAAACTTTCTTGCCGAATACTATACATAGGGAGTCCAACCTTTCTCTGTGTGAAGTAGGGGTACTTAACACTTCGAGATTTGGGGAGGTACTCCTTTTTTAGTGCCTAAAAAACTCAGTTACAGCAAGGCTTTGGATTTATGAAACTTACTCTCTATAATTGTAAATTGCGGTATCAGCCATACTAATCGCCCCAGTTCTGTTTTTATTGTGATAGA
>JACMJI010000209.1 GCA_014380705.1 Gorillibacterium sp.
GGACCTGGCTACCCGGAGAATGCGACAAAGCACCAAGATATCTGCTTATCTGGTCAAGCTTACAGGCATTATCTTTATTACTTTAGGTATAAAAGTGTTGTCGTCGGTAAGGCCAGGGGGTTAGTGGTTCTTAATGCATAAAATCATGAAAGTCCCGCATATGTGCAGGACTTTTTTGATTATGACTGAAGGTGCGAATGATATTCCCTTTTCCTACCTGTCCTCCGCAGTGGCTTTGTACCCGACTAAGGTCTAGTGTAAAAACCGCCGGGAGTCCGTTTTGACTAACGTTCATTTGGTCTAGAATAAAGACATGAACAAGAGATGAAATAGGAAAGGCGGTGATGAGATGAAACTGCAAGGCAAAAACGCATTTGCGCTTATTCTGATTGGATGTGGAGCGCTCATTCTGCTCGGTAAGCTTGGACCTCTTCTAGGTTGGATCATGGGCCTGCTTATACCGATTGCACTCCTCGTATTCGGTTACATGGGTATCAAGAATGGGAAAAAGTTCATTGGTTCCGTTCTAATGGTACTTGGTGCACTTCTGTTATTTGGCAAAATGCTACCTTTGATTACTTTGATCGTGGCGGTCCTGTTGATTGGGTATGGAATATCGATGTTTAGGAAGAAAAGGATTTATTAATCGGAGATGGAGTTGAGATCATGAGCATCTGGAATCGGATGAGGGATATAACGGTTGCAACATTGAACGACCGACTTGAACAGTCGGAAGATCCCGTCCGCTTGATTGACGGATACCTCACCTCTTTGAGGGAACAGATACGCGAATCAGAAAGACTATATACACAATGCGCGTCACATGTTCAAGCGGTCCGGCAGCAATACTTATCCGCAAGGCAGATGAGAGAGAAACGTGAAGAGCAAGCCATACTTGCTTTGCGAGCAGGAGAAGATGAAATTGCTCGCCTCGCATTACAGGATAAACTTCTTCAAGAAGACAAATGCTCTCAATACGGTCCTCTGTTTGAGGAAGGGCAACAAACGCTGGCCGATCTTGAACAACAGCTAAGGCAGATGAAAACCGACTTTGATGAAGTGGCAGCAAGACGAAGCTACTACCAAGCGAGAATGGAATCCATCCGATTGCAGAACAGACTGAATGAACGGGTCAATGGAATGGGTGGTAATTTGGCGCCGCGAGCTTTCCAGAGACTAGATGAGCGCATTTCTGATATGGAATTAGAATCCCGCACGCTACGTGATGTGCGCCGCTCGACATCTGACTATTCAAGCGGTGGTTATGGAAGTGGCATTCGGGATGATAAGTTAGAATATGAAATGAATAAGCTGCGAATGAAGCTTGAAGACAAACGCGGTAAGCTAGAAGAGAAGTTAGTAGAAAAACGAATCAAGCTGGAAGAAAAACTGGATGATACCCGCGTTAAGTTAGAGGAAAAGCTGGATGAACAGCTTTCTAAACTAAAAAGTGTGCATAATTCGGATCAAACATCTTAATGCTGAATAAGGAAGGCTGGGACAAAACATGAATAAACTGTACCGGTCCAGAAGGGACAAAAAGGTAGCTGGACTGTGCGGCGGGTTAGCGCAATGGCTAAATATTGATGCAACGCTGCTGCGCGTCGTCGTCATAGTAACAGCAATATTCTCCTTCGGCACTGTCCTCTTCTTTTACATTGTCGCCAGTCTGGTTATTCCGAAGGAGCCTATCTCTGAGCCCCCCTTCTATCCTGGCGGACCGTTCACGAATAACGGTTATGGAACAGGACAACAAACGAATAATGGCGGTTTTGGTTATGGAAGCCAAGGTCAATCCATCTATGGCAACAGCGTGCACCGTGGAAGTGAAGCTCCGAAACCACCTAGAGCGGAACCCTCTCGGGATGAGCTGGATGAAATGATGAAGGAAGTCGAGAAGAAGGCACTACGCAAGGAAATAGATGATCTTCGTGAAAAATTATCGAAATATGAAAAAGGAGATGTTTAACAATGGGAGTATTTACAAGATTAAAAGATATGACACGCGCATCGATCAATGAGGTTCTCGATAAAGTAGAAGATCCAATCGTTATGCTCAATCAATATCTGCGTGACATGGAAGAAGAAATTGCACAAGCAGAAGTTACGGTTGCGAAACAAATTGCTAGCGAGCGCAAGCTGCAGCAGCAACTGAAGGAGTCCGAAAAGCTCGTTGCTGATCGGGAAGCTCAAGCCTTAAATGCTATGAGAAATGATCAGGAAGCTTCAGCACGCCAAGCCCTTGAAGAAAAGCTGTACTATGAGCAAAAAGTGTCCGATTACACTGGACTACATGCTCAAGCGAAAATTCAGGCGGACGAAATTCTTAAGCAGCTTCATGAAATGAAGGATGAATTCTACAAAATGCGCAATAAGCGTAATGAACTGATCTCCCGTGCACAATTAGCTTCAGCTAAGAAGCAAATGGCTCAGGTGACGAACAGCGTTACTCTCGGCGGTGGCAATGCATCACGTGGCTTCCAACGTATGGAGGAGAAGATCGTGGAGCTTGAGGTTCAAGCTGAAGTATCACGTATGCCTTATGGACCTTCGTCTACGTCCAGTATTCCGGTTACGGCCGCTGATGCCGTCAAACGGGAGCGCGTAGAAGAACAATTGCTTAAATTGAAAGAAAAACTGGGAACAAAAACCGATTCAGAAGGTCTCTAAAATAAAATAAGGCTTTAACGGCCTAAGGCATTATGATATGCTGATTTGGATAAGCCATAGGGCGGAACTCAAGCCTCTATGGCTTTTGGGCGGAAAGCAACTTTCAAAGAGCAGAGTTTCCCTCGACAGGAGGTGCGGTATGGAACAACCTAACAAGCACAGTCAGAAGAATACGTATCTTGTCTTGGGCGTAGCGGGCTTATTTATTTTTTTCGACCACTTCATTGGTGCTTGGAAGCTGGTAGCTCTTCTGCTTGTCCTATACGGTATTTACCTTATTCGCTCCGGCACTGAAAAAAAAGGATACTTCTTGGTGATTGCTGCCGCCTTCTTTCTGGCAGGAGGGCCATTTGCCATTATTATAATTGTCGTCCTGATCTCTCTCTTGCTTTTCTATCGAAATTCAAAGCAGCTTCACCGTAACGTCGAATATTCTCTTCGAGAGAGTTTTATTGGCAGTATCCGATATGATACGGAGCCTTGGGTACTGAGGGATATGTCCATCTGGCATGCAGTCGGTGAGATGCGTATAGACTTCTCTCTAGCTATTCCAGAGACCAAGGAAGTAACCGTCATCCTTCAGGGAATCGTTGGCAGCTTGCATATCGTTATTCCTGAAGATATGGCATTCTCCATTGAAGGAACGGTTTATGCAGGTGTTTTAAATGTTGGTGGTTCTAAGCGAGAGGGCATTAACAACAAAGTGGTCTGGCAATCCCCGCAATATGATCAAGCAGGGATGAAAGTGAAACTAATCGTTACCTATCTCGTAGGAGAAGTGAGTATTAAGACAATATAAAATGAACAATATTAATCTTAGAGGAAGGGCAGCGGTTAAACGGTGCTCTTTTCTCTAGCATATCGAAAGGAGGGGGATTCGTGAGTAAACGATTGACCGGTATGGTTTGGCGAAGTATGGCAGAATCTATTTTGGTCAGTTTCCTTCTTTTTGGTGTGATTATTTATTTTCTGCATACATATGGCTATGTCAGAACGTTTGATTCCTGGCAGGAAGGAATCAAGCTCAGTCTGATGCTGCTGGGAACGGTATTTATCATTGGTCTATTCTATGGGTATTGGAATGGAACGCGTACAGCCCGGCGCCTAGAACAACTTGGCGATACGATGCGCTCATTAGAAAAAGGGAATTTATCTCGTAGCGTTCCACCCATGGGCGCCGATGAAATAGGCCAGCTAGGCGAGCAGCTCAATCGAATTGGTAAGAAGTGGGAGGAGCAAGTATCCTCTCTGCAACGGTTGTCTAACAATAATGCTCAGTTGGCAGAGAAAGCACGCTATTCAGCCATTATGGAAGAACGACAAAGGCTTGCTCGAGATCTGCATGATGCGGTAAGCCAGCAGCTATTTGCCATTTCTATGACAGCTACGGCGGTTGGTCGGACCTTTTCAAGGGATATCGATAAGGCTTCGCGTCAAGTCCATCTCATTGAAGAAATGGCATCCGTCGCACAATCGGAGATGAGAGCGCTCCTGCTACATCTCCGTCCTGTCCATCTGGAGGGCAAACGACTTGCTCACGGACTGCGTGATTTGATCAAGGAGCTCCAAACGAAGGTTCAGGTAGATATATCCCTTGAGATGGATGAAGATCTGCAGCTGCAAAAAGGGATTGAGGATCATTTATTCCGAATCGTTCAAGAGGCATTATCCAATGCCCTACGGCATTCAAAGGCTGCTCAGCTTGAAATCCGGCTCTTGGTTTCCGGAGATAGTATTCGATTAACGGTTCGCGATAATGGGGTCGGTTTTGAGCTGGATGAGAAGAAGCATGCGTCGTATGGACTGGTATCCATTCGCGAACGGGTTACTGAACTGGGTGGCTTCCTGAATATTGTAACGGCTCCGGGAATGGGGACGCGGATGGAAATTCGTATTCCGCTTACGGTTGAAACGAAAGGGGAAGAGGTAAGTGGATAAAGCCATGATAGACTGTGCTGATAATTCTGAGGAAATTCCAATAAAGGTGCTTCTGGTTGATGATCATGAGATGGTCCGTATCGGGCTTGCAGCCGTGCTTAGTACAGAGGATGGCATTGAAGTTATTGGGGAAGCCAGTAATGGTAATGATGGAATCCGACTGGCGGCGGAATATAAGCCGGACGTCGTATTGATGGATTTGGTGATGGATGGAATGAACGGGATCGAGGCTACGCGTCAGGTTATCAGCATCTGTCCGGATTGTAAGGTAATTGTACTTACTAGCTATCTTGATGATGAGATGATGTATCCTGTTATTGAAGCGGGTGCCTTCAGCTACCTTCTGAAGACTTCACGTGCATCGGAAATTGCTGACGCGATTCGTTCTGCAGCCAAAGGGCGGCCAACCATTGAGGCTCAGGTTGCCTCTAAGATGATGAATCGTTTCCGTCAGCCGAAGCGGGAGGCTGCACCTCACGATGAGCTGACAGATCGCGAGATGGAGGTTTTACGACTGATCGCTTCTGGGAAATCCAATCAGGAGGCGGCTGACGAGCTGTACATCGGGATTAAGACAGTGAAGTTTCATGTCACGAATATTCTTGCTAAGCTAGGTGTAGAGGATCGGACACAAGCGGCGATTTATGCCATAAAGCAAGGATTAATGGAAGATTAGCATGTTTATGTTCATGTTTCGCCAATTATTGGAGGCACCCATAAGTTATAAACGTCATAAGTAAAGCCCCTATCGGTATAACTGATAAGGGCTTTTGTTAATACGAATAGCTGGATCCAAAGATGAATCCTATTACTGCTAATCTAAACTTGAAAACTGTTTTATCCGCTGCTATTCATTCTTGGTTATTCGCTTATCAGTTAGACTTTGAAATGCGCCACGAATAGATAATGGGGAAGGCAACTGCAACTGTAATAACAGCACAGAAAACCACTACACCCCAAGCGTTTGGTAGAAAACCACCAGCTATCATGACAAAACCCGAAGCTAACCAGACCGGACCACTCACCCGGTGGGTTCTTCTCCATACCTCAGAGTCTGCCATAGTCCAGGGCGTACGAATACCGATAAAGTAATTGCTTTTAATTTGTGGAAAGTAGTTGCCCATAATAATAAACATCAGACCTAATAGAGTGAGGACGATTTTATTGATGGAAACCTGCTGGCCAAGCCCTGTTAGGACTGTGATTACCAGGATGCTGTCAAGGAAAATGGCCAAGGATAACCGGATCATGCCAAAGGCATTCTCGAAGGCGGGATAATTGGCTTTCTTGGGGTCTAGCTTGCGTAAAACACCTAAAAGAAGCGGGAGAATCAAACCCATTGCCGCAAGCAAGCCTAGTGTGAAGTCTTTACTATCATAACGGTCTACCTTACCATTGATTCCAAAATGGGCAGGAATTTTATCGGGTAATTCATGATAATGATATAACGCGAAGCTAATAGCCATTATACCTAATACAACAATCACCGTATCCTGCCACTTCCAACCAAAGCGTTTCATCATTGATTGTCATCCTCCTTTAGGTCTTCCCCTTGTTCTGCACCAGTCAATTCGAGAAACCAGCCCAATACTTCCTCGAGAACGGTTGTATTCAGCGTATAACGGATAAACTGTCCTTCTCGCGAGTCTTGCACAAGTCCAGCGTGCTTCAAAGCATTTAGATGATGAGAGATGCTTGGTTTGGTCATGTGAAAATAATCTGCAATCTCGCCTGCAGTCATATCTTTTTGCCGCAGCAGTCGGATTATTTTTCGCCGTGTAGGATCAGCAAGTGCCTTAAATGACTCATTCATAGCTCCCGACCTTTCAATGGTTAGATAATTATCTAAACAATAAATTACACGAAGTTATGCCTGCTGTCAAGAGCCATTTTTGACCGTGAGGATTTTCTTGCGTACAATAAATGAAGTAAATAAGATTGGAAAAGGGGAGTCGAAATGGCATCTGCTCCGATTGTGACGATTAGTGTTCTATTTGTATTTTGTGCGATCTTTCTGTGGATGATGACTAAAAAATATAAAAAGTAGGATGCTGGAAATTGATAAGAAGGTGGTTACCATAACGCGAAAGAGCAAAAGGGCTTCTATGCTATGGATTGGGGGCTGGTTCCTAACCATAAGTAGTTTGATTATTTTCCTGCTTTTGGCTCGCGGAATTAGCAGTCAATGGGTATTTGATTTTGATACAGCCATTTTCTCGACCTTTCGGTCGGTTGCGAGCGGCAAACTTACGAGGTTTGCACGTGTCGTAACGGAGCTCGGCACTCTGCAATTTCAGCTGGTATGCTTTGTCTGTGCTATTATGATCGGTCTTTGGTTCAAACGGGTTAGGGGTTTGGAGTTGCTCCTCCTATGTCTAAGTGGGGCGTGGATCATAAACGTAGTACTGAAGGCGCTGTTTCACCGTGCACGTCCAATCCTTGACCCTTATCTCTCGGAAGGGGGGTATAGCTTTCCAAGTGGACATGCGATGAGCTCGATGGCTTTCTATGGGTTGGGTGGTTATTTGCTGTGGAAGGTACTTCGGGGTAGAATGAAGGCAGCCTGGCTCATCCTAGTCTTAACAGGTTTACTGATTATAGTCGTTGGGTGGAGCCGGATCTACCTCGGTGTTCACTTTGCCAGTGATGTTATCGCTGGATTTACTGCGGGGTTAATCTGGCTCATTATTTGTCTAACAGGCAACTCTCAACTGAGAATGGATAAGTCTCCAACTTAGTTGTGCGAACTGACCCAAGCTAACACGGCGTGGAACCCCGAGGCTTCCTGTGCTAAACTGTAAAGATGATTTGTTTGTAAAAAGAACGTTAAAATTTACATAAAAAGGTGATGAAAATGAGCGATTTGAAGAAAGAAGCTGTCCGCACCGAAGGGTCCGTATTCATTTTGTTCGGTGCGACAGGAGACTTGGCCAGCCGCAAGCTGTACCCCGCTATTTATAGTCTGTTTCGTGAGGGTAAGCTTTCAGATAAATTCGCTGTTGTTGGTGTCGCACGGCGCCCAAAAACGCGAGAGCAGTTTCGCGATGATCTATTCCACTCGATAAAGGAATTTGCACGTTACAAAGCATCGGAGGA
>JACMJI010000210.1 GCA_014380705.1 Gorillibacterium sp.
ATCATATTCACTATCCATCACGAGACCGAAATGATTCGGACTACTTGCTCTCATCGCCAATTCCTGCAGTGTATAGGAGTGCTGTGCCTGCTCTGGCTTGTGCCACGATGCTATTTCCGCACCCTCTTGATCAAGCACTTGAATCCAACCACTGAGACGCTGCAGTCTTCCTACTATGTCATCGGAAAAAGAAAGATTCGTATTTTGAACCTTACCATCTTTCATGATTTCCATTAACAGGTTTTCCGCTTGAGAGCGTGTGCCATAAAGCAAAGTAAATAATCGCCCATCCTTCTCCTCCATCCAAAGCCCTAATTGATACGGGAACGGTTCATTGCCAATCCAGAAATCAATCAACTGTCCTGGTACATAGCTGGAGGGCACATCATCCGGAGCTTGAAAAGATTGCAACACATTTCCCTTCTCATCAAGACTCTGCAGCCATCCGCCATCATTCTTTAACTTCTGCACAAATTTAGATTCAACAATGAGTCCCTGCGTGTCTATTTCAGCCTCAGATAGTAAACGAGATATCCCAAGTGGCGCAAAATTGCGACTAATTTCGATCTCCTCGAACTTTCCCAACATCCATATCGTTACCGCTGCAGCCAAAACCACCAGAACTGCCCCTGCGAGTCCCAACTGAAGCGCAAACCAAACTGCTAGCCGCCTACGCATCCGTTTAATCAACCCCTCTTGGCTGAACCAGCTTGTAACCAATTCCTCTAACATTTACAAGATACTGAGGCTTGGACGGGTCTTGCTCAATTCTCTCCCGAATTCGATGAATATGTACCATGACCGTGTTATCGTCGTTTAACATGGAATCGCCCCAAACCCGTTCATACAACTCACTCTTGCTGAATACTCGGTTCGGATGCTTGCAAAAAAACAAAAGCAACTGAAAAACTTGGGCTGGACAATGTATTTCATGACCATCAACGGTTAAGATTGCTTTCAATTCGTCCACTTGAAATCGTCCAAAATCGTAATGGTTGGATAAGAGATGTTCACGGGGCTTGACCTTTAATTGCAAGTATCTCTTCAAATGCGCACGCATTCGCGCAACAACCTCCAGTGGATTGAAGGGCTTGGTAATGTAATCATCTCCCCCAACAGCAAACCCGGACAGCTTTTCGAAATCCGAGGTTCTGGCTGTTAGAAATAAGATGGGAGCCTCCGTCGTTCGACGTATGAAAGGACATATATCAAGTCCGCTGGAGCCTGGCATCATCACATCCAACAGCACAATGTCATATTGTTTTTGCTCGCATGCCGCGAGCGCATCCTCTCCGTTATACACCGTATCGATATGTAAGAAGCCTTCTTTACGAAGTATGGTTACCATCATTTCAACGATCGCCCGCTCATCGTCAACAATTAAGATCTTAGCTTCCTTCATATTGTTCCCTCCCAGTTGTATGGTACCACTCCTACATTTCCGATCTTATAATAGAATCTTACCAGAAGCTTAACTTTATAATGCATTCGATCCAGAAGGTTAAAGCGAAATTAAGCTGACGTTTTACTTCCGTTAAGCTTAGTAAGATACACTGAATTCATGGAATATCGAAAGGATGGATATAGGAAATGAAAACCTGTATGTATAAGGTTCTTTTTCGGCTCAGCGCATTCCTGCTTCTCCTAATGGCAATTACCATTTTAACAGCAGGCTGCAGTGGAAACAGCGCAAATAAACAGGAGGTTGACTTGGTGAACAAAGTTGAAAGGGAGAAGACGGTCGCGGAGGAAAAGATAGCAGGAGAGGAAATTGCGGGGGCAGTACTTGGAGGAAAATACGAGCAGCTTTATAAGCAGTTTAGTCAGCCGCTTATGGATGTTGTCAAATTGGACGATTTCCGTTCTATGGGGGAGGACTTCACAAAGAATATAGAATCATTTAAGCTAACCTCGACAGTCAAGCTGAACGGCTATGAATCATTCGTATGGAATAGCCCAGATGATAGTAAAGGATTAACAGCGACGGTTGATGAAGGGGGGACGCTGACAGGTATACAAATCATGAATTATTCCACTTTCCCCGAGACCGACCAAGCCTACTCCAAGACCTTATTCCGAATGCCGTTTCAAGGGGACTGGCTTGTTTTCTGGGGTGGAAAAAACATACTTGTCAATTACCATTATGAGTATGAACCCGTGCGCTACGCATACGACTTCGTTATAGAGAAGGATGGTTTTTCCTATGAAGGAGACCGTACAATAAATGAGAGTTATTTCGCTTTTGATGAGGATATTCTCGCACCTGCGGACGGCGTAGTGGTTGCAGCCATAGACGGTATCGCAGATAATAGTCTTGTAGGCGCTGTGAATGAAGATCAGCCTGCTGGCAATACAGTGACGCTTCAGCATGATAACGGTGAATTCAGCACAATCGCTCACTTGAAAAACGGCTCTGTAGCAGTCAAAGAAGGTGACAGAGTGACTACCGGCCAGCGGATTGGGAAATGCGGAAACTCCGGAAATTCCACCGAGCCCCATATTCATTTTCAAGTATCTTCACGAATCGACGAAGGAAAAGCCGTGACCATCCCTGTAAATTTCGATAAAAACTTAACACTCATACGCGGCGAAATTGTAACAGGAACAAAAGTGAGGTGAAACAGTAAAGGTGAAATCATTTACAAAACATAAAAACCAAACATCCCGTGGAAACATCCTATATGCCAAAGCTGGAGAAGGATTCCCTGCTGTCATTCTGATCAATGGGGGAAGCGGTCCGATCGAAGGATGGTATAAGTTGTTTCACGAACTTGCCAATGAAACAACGGTATTTGCGTACAACCGATTTGGAGTTGGTGGAAGTGATAAACCTACCAGTCCCCAGCATGGAAATGATATTGTCAGCGTGCTTAGAGAATTACTCCAGAAAGTAGATCTAGCACCGCCGTATATTCTTGTTGGTCATTCGCTTGGAGGACTATATGCCAACCTGTTTGCTCGGAAGTACCCAGAAGAAGTTGTGGGTATGGTGCTACTAGATTCCAGCCATCCGCAAGACATAAGCATCAATGAAACACAAAGTAGCTTCATTCGAGGTATCAATCGAATGCTTGGAAGCCTTGACTTCTTATTTCCCCATCGAAAGTGGGATGAAGTTCATTATGTAGCTGAGACATTGAAGCAGATTGAAGCTGCTGGCCCATTCCCCGATATTCCACTCTACGTCATATCCGGGGGTAAGAAACCGCCGATGATGCCAGAGCTTGCTTTTGAGATGAGGAAAAAGAACCAATGGGACCTTATGCATCTAAGCAAACAAAGTAAACAAATCGTTGCCTTAAACAGCGGACACTTTCCACAGTTCACCGAGCCAGAACTTGTTATACAGACCATAATAGAATGTATCACTGCTGTAAGAGCGAATCATGGTGAGGAGTAACGATGGGTTTGTGATTATTTGCTGGGTCTTGGGGCAGTGTAACTAATCATGGTGGATCTATATCAGGGAATGAGCATAGCGTTTCATTGTCGTTACGTTCGCCAAGAATCTAATGGAAGTAGATGCCGTTATTTCTTTAAAAATGACCATTTCTGAAATCTAACGGAAGTGGGAGCAGCTAATTGTCCTTTTCCCCACCGAAATAGCCCTAATAACCCGATATAACGGCTTACAGTTCCGTTAGAAATCAAAAGTGGCCTAATTTTATGGAATAACGGCTGTGTCAACCGTTAGAACCAGCACGCGTTTAGCTTATCATTTCCGGCAATTGATATGTACGATACCGCACGTTCCCGCTGGCCACAACCAGCTGCTTTTTATTTACTATGCTTCTTTGGATATCTCGAGTATGGCGCTCTGAAAGATTTAAATGCTCAGAAAGCTCTCCGGGAATGAAGGGGCGACATAACCTACGGGCAAAGCGCAGTGTTTCGGCCTCTGCCCAGTTCAACCCGGAAGGTACGGATGTAGACAAGAATTTACCGACAAAGGAAAGTGTCAATTGCTTGCAAACTTCGGGGTCTTCTTTAATCGATAAATAAGCTATGGGGAGGAACAACCAGTTATCGAGCACCAAACGGGCATGCTTCATCCATAAATCCTTGAAGCGCCCGGTTTCAATGTCTCTGGCATGAGAACGATAATCTTGGATTTCAATACAGCCTTTCTCGCCAAAAGGAATGTATGCAAGGTCCAGGTAGCGATATTTATTGCCCATATCTCGGACTTCCCACTCCGCACACAAATGATCCAGGTTACCAATGGCGGGATACCAGATAAAGCGCAAATATTCCACTGATCCGTGACTCAAACCCTTTAGCAAAAGTTCTTTCCTCCTAGGGTTCTTTTCCTCTTTAATCTGTTTTTCCATCCAACTCGCATACACCTCATCAAACAAGCTCATTACTATTACCCTCCATCTCCATATGATGACGATAAAAAGCCGCCCTGATTGTTGCAATCAGGGCGGCATGTGCTTCACACCGAATATATATAGCAATATATCACACATGTGCTAGGAAATACAATTTGAATAGACGAGTCACCATACCCATCAACTCCAAGCCCAGCCTATTGATTTCGGGTGTTACAACTACCTCCTCAGTTGCATACTGTTTCTCTAAGTATCCCTCATAGGGATCGCCCATGATCAATGCATATCCCCTTGGGTCCATAGAAAAAGGACCAATTGGGTGGTCTTTTCTGAATTGCCGCTTTACTCGCCAAGAATCTAACGGAAGCAGAAGCCGTTATTTCGCTCAAAATGGCTTCTTCTGAGATCTAACGGAACTGGGAGCTGCTATTTGCCCGTATTCCCAATAAAATAGCCCCAAAAATCCATAATAACGGCCTACAGCTCCGTTAGAAATCAAAAGTGGCCAAATTCTATGAAATAACGGCTGTGCCCGCCGTTAGAACCAACATGTGTTTAACTTGTCATTCCCAGCAAATGATACAGATACAGGGAACGGTTGATGAAAAAACATAAACCGCTAGGTTGAATTATATCTGGCGGTTTTTCTTATCCCCGTTCAAAACTGCTTCGGGGTCTTGCCGAATTCCCGGCGGAACGCGCGAATGAAGTAGCCGGTTTCGAGTCAATAGGCTTAGTAAAGGCGCAAGCAAGTTGCCAAGAGACAAGAAAGAGTGGTTATCTTGATAATATATGTCAGAAATCAACAACTTGAGCTGCCCAACTAATGTTGTTCCATTGTTTTTTTGTATTGTGCTCAAAAGTTTATTATCATATAAAGAGAATCTAATTATGGAGTAAGGAGAAGCGCCCTTGAAATCATCGATGTTATCTGAAGATGCAATTTATCTGTTTCATCAGGGCAATTTATACCATAGTTACAGAACCATGGGCGCACATGCTGCAAACGAGCATGGAATAGAAGGGGTACGATTCACGGTTTGGGCACCGAATGCTGCTGAGATAAGAATTGTTGGTGATTTTAACAACTGGCAGACTTCGGAAGCTAAGATGGAGAAAGTGACAGATAACGGAATCTGGTCGCTGTTTTTGGCTGGAATTACACCAGGTACACTGTACAAGTATGAGATTCACTCCAAGCATGGAGATTCCTTTCTTAAATCAGATCCCTATGCCTTCCAGTCTGAAGTTCGTCCCCACACAGCCTCCATTGTCACCGCACCGGATTCATTCCAATGGAATGATGGCAAGTGGCGCCGTGAAAGCAAGCGAAAAAATATTTATCGCAAGCCGATGAACATCTACGAGGTCCAATTGGGCTCATGGAAGTCCAAAGGGTTTGAAGATTTTTACACGTATGAGGAGTATGCAGACTGGCTAGTCGCGCATATGGTGACGTCTAATTTTACCCATGTAGAGCTGTTGCCGATGACAGAGCATCCTTATGACGGTTCTTGGGGCTACCAAGCAACGGGGTATTATTCGGTGACAAGCCGATATGGTCCACCGGCTGGCTTTAAGTATTTTGTCAATCGCTGTCATGAACATGGAATCGGTGTCATCCTTGATTGGGTTCCAGGGCATTTTTGCAAGGATTCGCATGGACTTCGCCTGTTCGACGGAGAGCCTTGCTATGAGTGTCAGGATTCAAGGAGAGCGGAGAAGCCGCTTTGGGGTACGTTGTCCTTTGACTTTGGTCGACCGGAGGTACTTAGCTTTCTAATCTCGAATGCTGTGTTTTGGCTGGATGAATATCATATCGATGGCCTTCGTGTAGATGCGGTCGCCAGTATGATGGACTATAATTTTGACAAGCCGAAATCGATGTGGACTTATAATTCAGAGGGTGGAGCGGAGAATCTAGAGGCTATTGCCTTTCTAAAGCGTCTAAATGAGGTTGTTTTCGACTTACATCCTGCCGTCCTCATGCTTGCAGAGGATTCGTCGAATCGACCCCTCATTACGGCGCCAACGTATGCGGGTGGACTCGGTTTTAATTATAAGTGGAACATGGGCTGGATGAATGATATTCTAAAATATATGCAGAAGGAACCCCATGAGCGCAAGGCTCATCATAACCTCGTGACCTTCTCGCTAATGTATGCTTTTTCAGAAAATTATGTTCTTCCGTTCTCCCATGATGAGGTTGTGCATGGCAAGAAATCGATGGTGAACAAAATGCCTGGTGATTACTGGCAGAAGTTTGCAAATTACCGAACGCTTTTGGCTTATCAGATTACACATCCCGGAAAGAAACTTTTATTCATGGGTGGGGAATTTGCCCAGTTTGTTGAATGGAACGAGTGGGGGCAGCTCGATTGGTTTATGTTTGATTACGATATGCATCAACGATTCTACAGTTATGTGAAATGCCTAAATGAAATTTATCTGCAGGAGAGCGCACTATGGGAGCTCGACCATGATCCAGCCGGATTCGAGTGGATTGATGCTGATAATGCAGAGCAGAGCGTCATTTCTTTTATTCGAAAAGGCAAAAAACGTAAGGATGACTTAGTTATTATCGTGAACTTCACTCCCACAACTTACCCTGCTTTTCGAGTAGGTATGCCGGCAAGAGGCGAATACGTAGAATTATTTAACAGTGATGATGCCTCATTTGGTGGTTCAGGTAAGGTCAACGCAACACCTGTTCAGGCTTTAGCGTTACCCTTTCATGGTAAAAGCTTCAGCGCTGAGTTCTTGCTGCCTCCTTTAGGAACTGTGATCTTAAAGCGATTATCACCGGTAAATTCTGTTAAAAATGCAAATCCTTTTAAAGAAACAAATAAGTAAGAATCATTTTAGTCTAGGAAGGAAGATCTTTCATGCGCAAAAAAGAAAGCGTAGCAATGCTTTTGGCGGGCGGCCAGGGAACAAGACTGGGCGCACTTACTAGCAACTTGGCTAAGCCGGCTGTACATTATGGCGGAAAGTACCGGATCATTGACTTTACCTTAAGCAATTGTGCGAATTCGGGTATTGACTCGGTGGGTGTCCTTACCCAATACGAGCATCTTGTCCTCCACGCGTACGTGGGCATTGGCAGCCCATGGGATCTGGATAGACAAGAGGGTGGAGTCATGGTGCTGCCCCCTTTCCTTAATCAATCGGGTGGCTCGTGGTACACAGGGACCGCGAATGCGATCTATCAGAATTTCGCGTTTATCGAACAATATGACCCAGATTATGTATTGGTTCTGTCAGGGGATCATATTTATAAGATGGACTATGACATGCTTATTGATCATCATAAGAAGAATAATGCAGATGTGACGATTGCCGTCATTCCTGTTCCGTGGGATGAAGCGAGTCGTTTTGGTATTATGGATACAGATGAGAACTATCGGATTAAGGAATTTGCGGAAAAACCTAAGGAGCCCAAGAGTAACCTCGCTTCCATGGGGATCTACGTTTTTAATAAAAGCATTCTACGTCACTATCTACAAGAAGATGCTAAGAAAGCAGATTCGAGCAATGACTTTGGTAAAGATTTGATCCCTGCTATGCTGAATGATGGTCTGAAATTGCTCGCCTATCCCTTCAAGGGATATTGGCGTGATGTGGGAACCATCAAGAGCTTATGGGAGGCCAGTATGGATCTTATCGTACCTGAGCCAGAGCTTAATCTAAACGACAAGGATTGGCGGATTTATTCTGTTAACCCTAGTCAGCCTCCTCAATTTATTTCTCCCGAGGCTAAGGTGAAGTCATCCATCGTGAATGAAGGCTGCATTGTGTTCGGAGAAGTGGATCATTCGGTCATTTCCTATGGGGTACAGATCGGGAAGAATAGCTTTATTAAGGATTCTGTCATTATGCCCTACGCTCGAATCGGGAACAATGTTACCATACACCGTGCGATTGTCGGAGAGGGCTGCGTTATCGAGGATGGGCAGACTCTTGGCAGCCCTGATTCGGAAGATATTTTACTAGTAGGCAGCTATGAAACGATGATGTGATCCTCATAAACTGTAAAGGTGTGACAAAGATGAAAGATGTGATGGGTGTCATCAACCTGGTCAATGAACCAGATGATCTAGAGGAATTAACTTATCATCGGGCGATAGCCTCCGTTCCTTTCGGCGGAAGATACCGGCTGATTGATTTTATCTTGTCTAATATGGTGAACTCAGGTATCCGTAACATATCTATTTTCGCCCAAAGCCGCTATCGCTCCTTAATGGACCATGTCGGCTCAGGTAGAAGCTGGGACCTTGCTCGAAAGCGCAATGGATTGTTTTTCCTTCCGCCTGCAATGGAGGATTTGCAAGAGATGCTCAAGGGTGATCTGTTTTATTTCCATAAGCACAAGGATTATTTCTACCGCAGCACTGCTGACTATGTCGTGCTTTCCCGTAGTCACATGGTTTGCAATATTGATCTCAAGCAAGTCATGAGCTATCACAAGGAAACCAAAGCGGATATCACGATTATTTACAAAGAAGACAAAGCACAGTTAACCTCTAAATGCCGGAGAATTCAGACGAACGCCGAAGGCAGGGTTACAATGCTTCAAGATCATTTCGGGCGTTCTGAGAGTGATAAAATATCAATGGAAATTTTTGTGCTCAAAAAGGAACTGCTGCTGGATCTGGTGGAAACCTCTCTAGCTCAAGGCTATGACCATTTTGTGCGCAATGCGATTATGAAAAATCTGAGCCGACTTACTGTGTACGGTTACGCTTTTAAAGGATACCTGGGCGTGATTAATTCAATCTCGGGCTATTTCCGCCATAGTATGAACCTGCTTGATCCAGAGGTTTACCAACAGCTTTTCCTTCAACAAACACCGATCCTGACGAAGGTCAAGGATGAGCCTCCTACCCGGTATACGGTACGTGCTAACGTCAAGAATAGTCTAATTGCTAATGGTTGTGTGATTGATGGAAACGTTGAGAACTGCATCCTGTTCCGTGGTGTTAAGGTGCATAGCGGAGCAACGCTGAAGAATTGTATCGTCCTACAGAACGGACAGATCATGGAACGTTCGACGCTCCAAAATGCCATTCTAGACAAGGATGTCCGCATCTCTAACGATACCGTACTTATTGGAGACCCTAAAGCACCCTATATTGCTGAGAAATCCAAAGTTATTTAGTTCAAGGTTGTAAGGTATTATATTATAGCATCCCCATAGTCTCACACATTGGATAAGAATGGAGGGAATGAGAGATGAAAGTACTATTTGCCGCTTCAGAAGCGGTGCCATTTGTGAAATCGGGTGGACTGGCAGACGTAATTGGCTCCCTTCCCCGTGCACTGCAAGAGCAGGGCGTCGAGGTGCGGATCATCCTTCCGAAGTATGAAGAAATTCCTATGGAGCTAAGGCAGCAGATGAAGCTGGTTCGTGAGTTTGGCGTATACGTAGGTTGGCGAAACCAGTACTGCGGTCTACAGGAAATGGAATTTGAAGGTCTGCATTATTACTTTATCGACAATGAATTTTATTTCAAACGAACCGGAATTTATGGGTATGGTGATGATGCAGAACGGTTTGTATTCTTCTCTAGAGCGATATGTGAAGCAATTGCTTACATGGACTTTGAGCCGGATATTATTCATTGCCATGATTGGCAGACGGGACTTGTCCCTTTTATCCTGAGAAACCACTATGGCCATTTGGCTCAATACCAGCCGCTTCGCACCGTTTTCACCATACACAACCTCAAATACCAAGGGCATTTCTCTCAAGAATTGCTCCAGGATTTGCTTGGTGTGGGGGATAGTTATTTTACAGCTGAAGGTTTGGAGTTCTATGGCGGTGGAAGCTGCATGAAAGGTGCACTGCTCTATTCCGACCTCATCACGACGGTCAGTGAGTCCTATGCCGAAGAAATCAAAACAGCTTTCTATGGGGAAAACCTGGATGGAGTGCTGCGAGCTCGTGCGAATGAGCTTTATGGAATTCTCAATGGACTAGACAATGACTTCTACGATCCGATGAATGATCATCGCATTGCATTTAAATTTCGCAACTCATTAGCCAAAAAACGGCAAAATAAAACAGCTCTTCAGCAGGAACTTGGCCTGCCTATAGGAGCAGATATCCCGATGATTGGTTTGGTATCACGTCTTGTTGAGCAAAAAGGGATCGACCTTATCGAGCATATATTGGATGAATTGCTACAGATGGACATTCAATTTGTCCTGCTTGGTACAGGTGAATGGAAATATGAGCAGATGTTTAAAGATGCTGCGGCTAGATACCCCGATAAGATGTCCGCACAGATTCGTTTTCAAGAAGAATTAGCTCATAAGATTTATGCTTCGTCCGATATGTTCCTTATGCCTTCGCTGTTTGAGCCATGCGGACTTGGCCAACTCATTGCCTTTCGGTATAGATCGGTACCCATCGTTCGGGAAACGGGTGGTTTAAAGGACACGGTTATTCCTTATAACGAATATACCGGAGAAGGAACAGGCTTCGGCTTTGCCAACTACAATGCACATGAACTGCTATTCGCAGTAAAGCGGGCAGTTGAGTGCATGAATGAACCAGAGGTATGGCCGAAAATTATTGGTAATATTGCCAAATGTGATTTTAGTTGGGGGCAGGCAGCTAAAAAATACAAGCAGCTTTATCTGGAGCTCCTTCCAATGGAAGAAGTATAAAGGTTTTTATCGTTAAACAATAGAGAAGATCAAACCCTTTTGAATATACGGGTTTGATCTTTTTTCGATTTAATATGTACTGGTTATACGTCTAAGTTCTTTATTAGGCGAAGTACCCAATAACCGGGCGTTTGCATATGATGCCGTAGAGGTTTTTAGGAAAGGAGCAGCCGTTAATGAGCAATTATTCTGCTGATCGACAAAAAGTATTAGTTCAAAACAATGCGGAAACCCTCCATGCTTACAAGAGCATGTGCAGCGAAATGAAACACTTATGTGAACGCTATATCAATCAACCTGTACGAGTCCAGACGTTAAATGGCCAAATTCATGAAGGCACAATTGCCCATGTGGATGACAGTCAACTTTATCTTTATGTTTCAAAAGCCCCAGTCACGACGCGAGCCTATCCCTATTCACCGTATCCTTATCCACCTTACCCACCCGTTCCTTATCCAAATTACAACAATATGATTCTACCACTTGCTTTATTTGACCTTCTGGTCCTGACTTTGTTGCTATAAGAAATTGCTCTTCATTTCAATTTTGGAAGGGGGAAAACGGAAATGAGTGATCATTACATGCCTTACACGAACAATGAAACGGACATCGAAAGCCTAGGTTCTCCTTTGCGTTCACCAGCAGGAGGAATTGGCGGAGCAGGAGGTCCCGGTTGGCCGGGTGGCCCCGGAGGTCCAGGACATGGAGGCCCCGGAGGTCCCGGATGG
>JACMJI010000211.1 GCA_014380705.1 Gorillibacterium sp.
GGAGCCCTCGATCTTTGTTAAATAGGATTCAAGCTCTATGTCTTCCGATAATCCGCCAACCATGGTGACCCTACGGTTCCCTGAATCAAGCAGAACACGGTTCACATCTCCACGATCAGCTTGACCTTTCAAGATTTGCTTAATGGCGGCGGCCTTTATATGAATCACCAAAGTACCTTGATATTGACGGGAATTCGAGTACAGCTTCCGGGCAAAGCTGATCACTTCCTCATTGCCGCGGGGGGTAACCATCGTATGCTGGCCGATCCATGCACTATCATTTTCTTTGATCATGGGATACCACGGTTTCTCTAGCAATTCCTGTTGTTGTAGTAGGTCAGCAAATTCCTCCAGCCCATAATAGCCCGACGGCTGCGGAATATATAACTCAATTAGCTGAAGCGAAGGAGAACTGAATGTAAACTGAGCAAGATACTCCAGTAATGAACGTTTTTTTTGATATTCCAAAAACTCCGATGCTTCAGGCTCCATAATTTCGTTTAGATCTATATTCCCGCTTACTGTTAAGGATATCTGCTCTATATTATCAAACAAAATATTGAGTTGCTTATTGATTTCTTCCAGCAACGCACGCTGATATCGAGACGTATTGCTTGCAAGCTCACGAGATGAATATTGATAACTAGTGAAGGAGATAACGAGAACCAAAAGAAGTACGAAACCAGCCGATAACGCAAACAGCAAGTAATCGATGCGGAATTTTTTAAAGGGACTTCCCATATCGGCCTCTCTCCTTGTCCATCCTTTTGCAAGCCATGCCTTCGGGAGACAAAAAGAAGCTGCGCAATTGCAGCTTCTCACACCTCTCGCACCCTCAGTTTATCCCTTAATACCGGTTGAGGCAATGCCCTGAACAAAATGCTTTTGAGCTAGAAAGAAGATAATAACGGCTGGCATAATGGACATCAGCGACATCGCTAGAAGCTGTCCCCATTGCATGGCATCCTGTGAATCGATGAACAATCGTAGTGCAAGCTGTACGGTATATTTCTCTATCGAGTTAATGTAAATCAGATGCCCGAAGAAGTCATCCCAATTCCATAAGAAGCAGTAAATGGCTACGGTAACAAGTGCGGGCTTAGTGAGCGGCATGATAATGCGCCAGTATATGCCAAACCAGCTGCAGCCATCCATTTTGGCAGATTCGTCAAGCTCTCGCGGAATTCCGCGAATAAACTGAACGATCAGGAAGATGAAGAAGGACCCTCCTGCTCCCCCCGCCAAGGAATGGGGGACGATAAAAGGCAAGTACGTATCGATCCAGCCAAAGCTGTTATACAGCGAATACTGGGGAACAAGGGTTACTTGTCCAGGCAACATCAAAGTAACAAGTACAAGGGAAAACCAGAAATTGCGCAGCGGGAAATCAAGTCGGGCAAATCCAAATGCGACAACGCTGCAGGAAAGGATTGTCGTAAACAGGATGCCAAGGACCAGTTGAAAGGAATTCATGTAAAAATGCGTAAAGCTGTAATTCGGAATGGCTGTCCAGCCATTGACAAAGTTGCTCCACATCGGCGTGCTGGGGAAAATGTTGGGTGAGGACATCTCTTCATTTTTCTTTAATGAAGCCCCTAGCCACCATAGAACGGGATACATCATCAGCAGACCGAACGTAATCATCGAAGCATGAAGTACGTATTTTTTTAGCGTTGATCGTTTCATGCTTTCCCCTTCCTTTCATTCTCATAGAACACCCAATACTTTGAGGAAGTAAAGATGATTGCAGTAGTGATTCCTATAATGATCAGCAGGATCCAAGCCAAGGCAGAAGCATACCCCATCTGCAGGCGGCCGAAAGCACGATCATATAGGTACATAGAGTACATATATGTGGAGTTGACTGGTCCACCTTTGGTTATGATGAATGCTTGGGTAAACATTTGGAAGGAACCGATCGTTTGTAGAATCAGGTTAAATAAGATAATCGGAGATAGGCCTGGTAAGGTGATACTGAAAAATTGCCGTACCTTTGACGCACCATCCACGGAGGAGGCTTCATATAGATCCCTTGGAATCTGCTTCAGACCTGCTAGGAAAATGACCATGGACGAACCAAACTGCCAGATAACAAGGATAACAAGCGTACTTAATGCCGTTCGCGGATCCGTTATCCAACTATACCCCTCGATACCGAATACATTTAGGAGCTGATTGATAAATCCATCACCGGAGAAAATATTCTTCCAAAGAATAGCGACAGCAATACTTGTTCCGATCAATGAAGGGAAATAGATCATCAGGCGGTATGCACTGATTCCCTTGATCTCCTTGTTTAGGAGCAATGCTACAAGCAAGGCAAAAATCAGCTTGAGTGGAACCGATAACACCACGAATAACAAGGTCACTTTGAGTGATGTAACAAAGGTGTCATCATTCATAAGAATTTGATGGTAATTTTTCCAGCCTACCCATTGGGGGGCCTCTAGTAAGGAATAATTTGTAAACGCATAATATAAAGACATGATCATCGGGTACAATGTCAGTCCCAGAAATCCAATTAACCATGGTGAAATAAATAAATACCCTGTGATGGGTGTCTCCCAGCGCCCTTTCAGGCTTGGGAAAATCCCTTTCTTAAGCGTTGTCTTGGTGGTATTCAACGTTGCCATGTACACCCCTGCTCCCTACTTGGTCTATATTACGATTATAGGCTTCAAGCGAGGAAGTCTAAATGAGAAGGATGAACAATCTCTTTCAAAATTGCACGAAAAATTGATTCTTGAAATTTGATAATAAATCTAACCTTTCCTTTATAAGGTGCGTCTAATTACTTATTAGCTGAAAGGAGAAATTCGTTAAAGTAGATTTGGATGGGGATAATGCGGTAAAATAAACAAAAACGACGATGTATGAGCAGTCGAAAGAGGCGAGATATGGGTTATCGGTTAGAAAGCGACAAACTTCAGGTAGATATTGCAGAGCTTGATTATTATCCAGGTCAACGGTTTGACCATACAGGGTTTATTACTCAGGTGAGGCTGCAGACAAGCGAGCATACTTTCTGCGTACAAGAGAGTCCAATACCTGGCGAAGGAACTGGCGGTGAGGGGCTTTGTAATGAATTTGGCCTATTTACGTCAATTGGCTATGAAGATGCGGCGGTCGGGGAATGTTTCCCTAAGCTAGGCGTGGGTAACCTGACGAAAAAGGAAGATGCTAAGTATCATCAGTTTCAGGAATTTGCAGTTGAACCGTTTCATACGGAGATCGAGTCTAGCAAGGATCGAATTCGCTATACGGTACATCCAAAGGAATGTCGGGGCTATGCCGTCCGCCAAGAGAAGATCATCTCCGTCAAGGGCGCCACGCTAACTGTAGAATACCGCTTGGATAATGTGGGTTCAAAGCGGATTGAGACGGATGAGTACATCCATAACTTCTTGAGAGTGGATGATCATGCCATCGGACCGGACTATGTGCTTATGTTCCCGGCTTCTCTTCAATTGATCGACCCGCAGCCAGAGTTAATTAAGGATCTCAACATTCAGGATAACGTTGTGCGCTGGATTACGATCCCAACCGAATGCTTCTATGCGAAAATGAAAGGTTTCCCTCAAGGA
>JACMJI010000212.1 GCA_014380705.1 Gorillibacterium sp.
CCGTTTACATTCGGCCATATAGTCCCCATAAAACTTAACCACATTCGATCCCCATACTTAAAAGTATCCTTGTTATAGACAACATGGGACCTGTAATAGAGCAAGTAGCTATCTGTGTGTTTGTAGATTGAAATGCCAGTTATCGGACGCTTCAAGTTATCCCACTTCAATTCCTTGTAATGCGGAACCTTAGAAAGGTTAGGATCGTTCGGATCAGCTAGATCAATGGCAATCACTTCATCAATGATGCCGTAGAACTTTCCATCCGGTGTCTTTAACTCCATTTTCTTCACGTCCCAAATGCCGTCTTTATATTCCGTGTTGAAGAAATCCGGCATCACTGTATAAATATTAGTCTTATGCCAATATATCTCCGCTGCCTGCACTGCATACTTGTCTGCCTTTAACTTGGCTCCAGCTTTCACCTGCAGCGTCCTCTCGATCACCACAACCGATTCCGCACGAGTGGTGGTCTTGTCCACGCCTAGCTCTCCGCCGCCATAGCCACTCATGATCCCTGCCTTAGTCACTAAGTACATCCATTTCTTCGGATCGGTATTCACTTCCCCGATTGCACGGCTAGCCATACGAGCCATTTCCTGTCTTGTCATATTCGCATTCCAGTTGCCCTTAAACTCATCGGCTGCTGTTATACCTGCTTGATTTGCTGCTGTAACACATGGAACATACCATTTGTCATTAGCTTGTTTCTCCTCGACTTCGAGCCCTAGCGCTTGTACCAGCATGGAAGTAAATTCCGCCCGCGTTCCCGACTTGTTGGGAAGAAAGGTTCCATCCGCGTACCCACTGACAAACTTCTTCTCCACCGCGTTCTCAATGGCTTGCCTTGCCCAGTGCTTATCGATATCTTTAAAAATGGCGCTTGTCCCCGCGGAAACAGACGCATTATCTACTGCTTTGGCTTCCGTTCCATTGATGGTGATCATCGTTGCTGCAAGGACGAATGTCATACCGACAGTCGTCCATCTATTCTTACTCTTCATCTCTATGACACTCCTCATAATTTCTCATGATTTTGTTAAGCAAAAGAAATACAACAATGGCTCCTTCTTACCTAAAGCTTCAGCAAAAGCCATCTTTGCTTTAACGTCAATTTCTCCCCTTCCTTAGTAAACTAGGTATGGAAGTCTCTTTTTCCATCCATCGAGATGCAGTGTTATCAAGGACAATCCTGCACATGTTTCAACTTCCACCTCTCTTTAATCACGACGTATATACCCTTTGTAAATCAAAAAACGGAAACACCTATCCCCTAAGGATAACGGTGCTTCCGTTATGATTTTGATATTTATTTACTTTTATTGTACCTATTATTACCAATTATTCAAGAGGTTTTCCTTTACTATTTTGCTAGATTTACAACTTTCTCTCGCATAGAATCAGCCTAACTCTAAAATTACGACAATTTTTCCCAAAAAGAAAACCAAAAAGTCCGATTGCCGGCTTTTACCACTCAAAACCCTCGGTCCGCCCCATACCTAACTAGAGACGGACTCCGAGGTCTGCACACATGGAGAGGAATAAAGATAGGCGGGTGACTTATATCTTTAGCTCCCCAAGCTTGATCAGTTCGACAACTGCCTGCGAACGGCCTTTGACGTTAAGCTTCTGCATCACATTCGAAATGTGATTCCTTACGGTTTTCTCGCTGATAAACAGTAACTGTGCGATGTCTTTGGTCGTCTTGTCTTGGACGAGTAGTTCGAAGACTTCGCGTTCGCGGTGGGTTAATAAAAATTTGCTATTGTGCTCGTTGCCTTTCAATATTGTCACCCCTCCTTGCTCGGGATTCGGGTTAGGTGCTGGGGTTTGGGATACAGTCAAATTCATTTTATGAAAGCCCAGTGGCCTTTGTGCGGTATCTCATAAAAATAGGCGTAGCAAGGATTTCGGCGTATTCCTTACCATAATTCGCCATGTGTGGCGAGTGTCTGCTTTACTTCTAGAGCTTCTCGACGCTTCGCAAGCCTTTTATGCCACGTTGGTTGTTGCTAAGCCACACAGGGCCTGGTGCGCTTCTCTGTCGGTGTCGGAGTTCTATTCCACTGAGAAAATTCAAGAGTCCAGTTTGGCACCGAGAGATCGCCGCAAGCCGACGCATCAGACCTTCTTGTTCAGTGCCAGTAACGGCCCCGCAAGCTGCAGCCTGCTCCAGTAGACGAGCCAACGCTCGCTCGCTGCGCGCAATAGAGCATAGCATATCCAGCTTGATGCGGTTCTCACGGTTCTTAACGATCCCTCGCTCTGTCCATTTAGCTATCGATTCCACCAAACATATCCCCATGGAATGGCTGAGGCTCTTCCCTGTTAAGGATAATTTTAAGATTGCGCGCTAACCCGAACTCCATCTTGGTTATACCATCGATCACTTCAATCAATTGGTCATTTAGCTCCATCGATTGTTTGTGCAGCTCGCTTGTTTCCGAGTATTTACCTGGTAAGAGCTGATTGGAAATCCAGACTTGATTTATTTGCGCCTCCGCTAGCTTTGCCGCCAGAATACGGGAGATGCTCTCCTGCATTCGTGCGGCAGCATCGAGAATTTGTAGATATGATTGATCCCGAGACACGGGCCTCCCTCCTTTTTTCGCTCTCATTCCTCGTGCTCCGCCATTTCTTTCATAACCAAGCTTAAATTATCAGCTAGCGCATCCTCAAGCTCAGCAAAACCGTTCAAATAAGATATAAGACTTTTCATCATAGCCGCCGAGTATACAGATTGATCTTCAACCGTATCTCCTGGAGCTGCTGATAACCCACTCAGCATAAAAACTGCATGCTCCACAACCGGTTGCTTCGCTGTTAGAATATCAGCGAGCCGGGCTTGAGAATGCGCAATGTGCTGGATCATGGCGGCAACCTCTCTTTCCATACCATCCCCCCTTTCGTACAGGCTAAGCTCCTTTATCTTTCTTTCGCGATTCTCCCATTCGACAAAAGCGTATTTCTCTTTACGGTATGCTTAAGCCAAAGGATCGGTTTCAAAAAAATACATATACCCAGTGGATATTCAGCCGATCAGATTGCTCCCTCCATCCATTCACGCATCTCCGCAATCATGACCGGATAATCCGGCACTTCTGCCAGGAAGTCTGTCCTTGTATTCATCAGCGTGCGATCCTGCACAGGATGATCAAGCGGGATGATTGATATATCGGTCTTCCCAAACTCACGCTTCATAAGTCTGAGCAGCTCATATTTACTTATTTTTCGGGGAGCTACTAAGTGATAGAGTCCTGTTACATTCTCCTCGATCATACGTTCAATGGATTTGGCCAACTGTATCGTAGTCACGCCGTTCCACATTACCTTGCGATAACCGTAAACGGCACCCTGCTGCTTCATAAACCAATGGAATAATCCAATACCCTCGCGTTGCTCTGGACCGATAATAGAGGTTCGTATGGTTAAATGCAGGTCGCTGCGAACATCCCCCATTGCTTTGGTCTTCGCATAAACACTTATGCCGTCAGGGGAGTCATTCTCCTGGTAATCGCCTTTGTCCCCGCTAAAAACACAGTCCGTGCTGATATGAATCAGACGCCCTCCATTCTTCTCAGCCATTCGCCGCAGCCAATGGGGGAGCAGTCCGTTGATAATCAGTGCGTCGTCCTCCCGCTTCGCAGCGTCCTCATTAAGAATCCCGATACAATTAATTGTGATATCAGGTGAAACAATCTCCATCAAGCTTTCTAGCTGCTGCTCGTTGCAAGCATCCAGATAGAGTCCCTGAACGTCTTTACGATTGCGAGTTGTATAGTGAACAGAATAACTAGGGTTCTGAAGAAAGTGTTTGACCATGACGTGGCCGGCCATACCATTTGCGCCGAGCACCAATAGCTTCATGATAACAATCTGCTTTTGACTAGCATTTCGTGTATTTGGCTCTTGATCATAAGAGACTCGCTGAATAAATATCGGCATTTCTCTTCAGTCATCTGCGGAATGTCTTCAGGACGTGCCTTCATGCCGAGAATCTGATCATTAAACATTTGACTACCTCCTTGCGTTCATGTTAGCTGTAATGCTTCCTTTAATTCGACCCTTCGTCATGAGGCTCCAAACTGGGTTCAGCAACATTCATTAACTTACAGGAAGCTTTCAGTAGGGACTCAAAGGTCCCAGCATCGCTCCACCAACCATTAAGCTCGGCATATGCTAACTTGCCTTCCCTAGCATAGTGATTATTGACATCTGTAATCTCAAGCTCTCCCCGCTTGGACGGAAGTGTAGAGGCAATAACGTCAAAGACACTTCGGTCATACATATAGATGCCGGTTACGCAATAGCTCGACCCTGGAATGTCTGGCTTCTCATCAATTCG
>JACMJI010000213.1 GCA_014380705.1 Gorillibacterium sp.
ATTAAGCCAGCGACTCCGAACACAGACAAGGAGATGACCATGAATGCCAACATTGTAAAAGCAGAGACCCCGAGGGTATCCCCCGTAATTTTCGGCTCAAGAATCTGTCTAACGAGCAACACAACAACAAGTAGAGCCGTTAGCAGGATCGCAAGTGATGTTTGCCCAACAACAAGCAAGTAGACGATCCAAGGAATAAAGACAGTTGAGACACCCAATAGAGGAAGTAGATCAAAAACAGCTGCAAGCAGCGAAATGGTAAGTGCGTTATTTACTCTTAGAATTAGCAAAGCAATGAGGATTACAATGAATGTTATACTAATCATTTTGAGCTGAGCCTTCAAATAGCCTCCAATACCGGCTAGAACATTTTGTTTAAGGAAGGTAAACGCCGTTTTAAACGTCCGTGGTGTTTTATCCTTTGCAGTTGTCTTCCAATCTTCAATTTCGATACTAAGAAAATAAGCGAGAATAATCCCAATGACAAAGCTGACAAGAAAAGAAGAGAGAGAGGTCAACAAAGAGACAAAGCCTAACAAGAATGCTCTTGCCCAACCAGAAAGCAACTTCAGGAGATTTGAACTATATTCTTTCGCCTTCTCAATGATGTCAGGAGAGACCGCATCTATTCGGTCTAACCAAATAACTGAATTACTCTGAATGGATTGCTGCATCGTTTCTTGGTATGTACTTAATTTTTCAGCCAAATTAGCAACTTGTATAGCAAAAATCGCTCCGAGTCCAATGAGTATCGCAACAATGAATATAACAAATAGCAAGGTCGTCAGGGCAGATGCCAGCGACTTTTTCATGCCTCGACGATGGAGCCATTTGGCTAAAGGCTCCGTCATTGCAAAGATGATGAAGGCCAGAAAAATTGGAGTAGCAATTTTGTACAAATAACTGAAGATCAACATAAAAAGATACACGGTCAAGACAACAAGTGCAAGATCGAACACCGTCTTGTAATATTTACGGTAAAAAGATATCATATTCAGAAGCCACCTCAACCTTCTCTTTTTAGGTACTCAATATGATTATTGTACACGTTGGTTTCAGTGTCTGTCACGGGTAATCTTAATGCATCATTGTTCGGTATTTGCTTAGTAATCTACCTATATATCTGTGAAGAGTGAGGAATTAATATTCTCTTGCTGCTGCGGTTGCTTCATATCGCGCTTTCTTTTACAATAATAAAAGAAAAACAACACTGGATCTGAGGAGTGATTAGGAATGAAATGCAAAGTTACCCGCAATGCGGCTAAAATCATTCAGCAGGAACTAGATATGGAAGAGAATAAGGAACTAAAGCTGCGTATTCTGATTTCACATAAGCATGGCAGCCATGCTCATTACGCAATGGATTTGGACATGCCTAAGGAGCAGGACGAGGTTATCACTACAGATAAGGGTTTTGATATTATCCTCGATCGTAATGAGGAACTTCTAGATGGTATTATCGTGGATTATCTCTATGCACCTGAAGAAGGTTTCGTGATCACGAATCCAAGTAAGGGTAATCATGGGGATCATTAATGAGTGGTAAAAATGAAATTCGCATTTGCGACAAATGTAAGCATACAAAGGTGAAGTCAATCGTCCCTAAACTAGAGAAGCTTGCCCCAGGAACGAAGATTAAGGTTGGCTGTAAATCGTACTGCGGGCCCTGTTCCAGATTTGCTTTTGTCTATATCAATGGTCGTTATGTTACGGCGCCGACTGAAGATGAAGTGGTAGAGAAGGTACGCAAGTACGTTAAAGAATAATTTATAATCCTCGACATTATGACAGAACACAGATAAGCATATGATCGGGCTATAGAACAGTTAACAACATCAGTAATGGTTAAGAGCAAGAGGGAGCGCCTGTTAAAGGCGTTCTTTTTTGAAAATAGCGCGCCTAGTCCGGCTGATCTAAATTAGCAGATCGCATAAACCTCGAATACATACGATTTCTGATATTTACTTCACAACGCTTTTACTTTTTAGTTGATAGGAAGGATTTTATGAGAAAGTTTCAATCTCTTGCACTCATTATTCTCATCCTGATCACCTTGCTTATGTTTTCCAATAAGTGGCCCGCTTTAGATATGGCTTTGTTCCTTTACTGGGGTGGTTTGGATGGACTTTTCACTTTGATGGCGCTATACCGTTGGCTTCACCAAATTGGAGAAGCCGAAAAACGCAAGCATGTTATAAAAGGTGCGTTAATCGGGCTCGCTGCTGCCCTATTTTTGATGGTTTGTATCACGATTTTTATTGGACCCATGATGGCCTCCTCGAAGGCCGGTTGTATCGCATTATTAGCTTCTTCGTTTCTGCTCTCAATTGGTCTTCATCGAAGCTTTGGCAGAGGCAGAGCGCAATGGAGGCAACGCGTCAGCTTTCAAGCGGCTAATGCTATGTCGACAGGAAAAACCAGCTTATTAACCAGAGTGTCCTTCATGACAACATTCCGGGCTGGGATTGCTGCAGGCCTTTATATGCCTGCTCTCCTAGCTTATACGAAGCCAACTGCGATAACTGGTGGTTTTGTACTTGGGATTGGCATGCTTCTAGCTGTACTATGGGTGGTCCCGTGTCTACCGCATAAACGAATGGTTCGCTATCTTGACCTGTCTGTTCCACTGCTAACGATCTATCTATGCATCCGATTTATCGGGATTGGATTGCTCAGTCTTCAAAATGCAGGCTGGCTGAAGTCGACTCCCGCAGTCATGCTATCCATCCATACAACATGGGAAGTAGCCTTGCTGCAGGTTGGCCTCTTTGGAGCTCTCCTGCTAACTGTGATTCGTAATCGTAGGCGGAATAAGGACTTTTTTCGGCAAATTAATATGTAAAGGGGAACCTATGTTGAGTCGGATGATTGTCGCTATCATTTGTAAATTCAAGTCTTTTATGTCTTCATTTACCCACGATTTTCACCCGGTCGTTCGCATTCTTATTGTGGGAACCGTACTCGCGCGAGCAGCGTCTAGCATGAGTCTCCCATTTCTCGCTATCTACTTGGCCAAATATAGTGACGCTGGAATCGTTACCAATAGTTTGATTATCGGCGCTTCATCCTTGGCAGGTACGGTGGGCGGGTTTATTGGTGGAACCATATCCGATCGAATGGGCCGCAAAAATGTGATGCTCATCGCTCTATTCTGTTGGAGTGCTGTCTTTGTTGGTTTTGGTTTGGCGCGGGTACCCATGGTTTTTGTTCTACTCAATGTTGTGAATGGACTGTGTCGATCTTTCTTTGAGCCGGTATCGCAGGCACTCATGGCGGATTTGACAGAGAAGGAAAAACGATTTCAAGTATTCTCCATGCGGTATTTTGCCATCAATGTCGGGGTAGCTGTAGGTCCGCTGGCGGGTGCTTACTTCAGCACGAGAAATAGCTCGCTTGCATTCATTTTGACAGGCGTAATCTATCTGCTCTATGCCTTGGTGTTGGTCGTTCTTCTAGCACGGTTTGGGATCAACCGGATTGAAGGTGGCGCCAATCGGGATAATACGTTCGGTAAAGCTTGGGGAATCATTCGCAGGGATGTTAAGTTCCGCTATTATCTGTGTGGGGGTACGCTCGGCGCAATCAGTTACTCACAGATGAATGTTACTTTGCCGCAGTATTTGAATGGAGAATTTGCGAATGGTGTTCATCTCTTTGCCATCATGATCAGCCTGAATGCGATAACTGTTATCCTCTTTCAGCTTCCTCTGTCATTATGGGCGGGTAAACGTCGACCGGTAACCTCGATTACGGCAGGGAGTATCTTTTTTGCGCTGGGTAATCTGGGGTATGCGTTCTCTCATGATAAATGGGCTTTTCTCCTTTCCATGCTCGTGTTTACACTTGGGGAGATCCTTTCCTTTCCGGCAGGAAATCTATTGATTGATGAAATTGCTCCCGATGGGATGAGGGGAACCTATTTTGGGGCACAAACCTTTCAGAACATCGGTTTTTTCCTTGGACCGTTGCTTGGGGGGATCCTTCTTGTCCAAGTCGGCGGGACCTTATTGTTTGTAACATTATCTGTGCTTAGCTTAAGTGGAATCTGGTTTTATTGGGCGGGGGATCGGTATCGTCCGGATAAAGTAACGGGGGCAAGTGATCAGGTGTCGTCATTCGTAAGTTGATTGAGGCCGCATGCGGGTCTAGCGAGGCCAAATGCGAGTCAAACGCGGGAAATAGCGCTCAAAATGAGCGCTAAATGAGCCGTTTGTCCCGCCGGAGCAGAAATAGCGCTCAAAATGAGCGCTAAATTCTCCGCCGGAGGCCAAATGTGCGGGTCAAACGCGGGAAATAGCGCTCAGTTTGATCGCTAAATGAGCCGTTTGTCCCGCGGGTGGAGAAATAGCGCTCAAAATGAGCGTTAAATTCTCCGCCGGAGGCCAAATGCGGGTC
>JACMJI010000214.1 GCA_014380705.1 Gorillibacterium sp.
ATCATTCTATGAGCATCATAAGTATAAAAGATATTTCTAAGCGCTACGAGGGAAATTTATGCGTAGATCACCTGACACTTAATATCGAGCAGGGTGAAATTTTCGGCCTGCTTGGACCAAATGGGGCGGGTAAAAGTACGACCATTCGGATGATCTGCGGACTACTTAAGCCATCCGGCGGTCAAATTACGGTAAATGGCTTCGATACCAGTAAAGATTCGCTTGAGGTCAAACGGTCCATTGGCCTCGTGCCTCAAGAGTTAGCCATTTATCCTACTCTAACTGCAAGAGAAAATGTAACCTTTTTTGCCCGTTTATACGGAATGCGTGGCGCTAAGCTTAAATCGCGGGTTAGCGAAGCCCTTGAATTTGTCGGTCTAATTGATCGCCAGCATATTAAACCAGAACAATATTCTGGAGGAATGAAACGTCGACTGAATATTGCCTGTGCCTTAGCACACCAACCGAAGCTAATTATCATGGATGAACCCACGGTCGGAATTGATCCCCAATCTCGAAATCATATCCTTGATAGTGTAAAGGAACTGAACCGGTTGGGCTCGACGATTATTTATACTAGCCATTATATGGAGGAAGTCGAAACCATCAGCACGCGGGTAGGAATCCTCGACCAAGGTCAATTGATTGCTTTGGGGACGAAAGAGGAATTGATCCGACAAGTATCTGGTGAGGAGAAGCTTCAGATCCAAGTCGCTAAAATTAGTATTCCAGCGATAGAGGAGTTAGAGGCTCATCCACGCATTACTAAAGTCACGGTAGTAGAGAATGTTATTGAGCTTCATCTTGGATCTGCCCAAACGTATCTCCAGGATATCCTCTTCATTTTATCGAAACATCAGGTTTCCATTCAATCTGTCGTCCGCGTTGAGCCCGATCTGGAATCCTTGTTCCTATCGTTGACTGGCCGCACTTTACGCGATTAAGGAGGAAAAGACGATGGCTATGTTAATTGTTGCTTATCACGAGATCGTTCGAGTACTGCGGAACCGTTCTTCTGCTTTAATATTATTATGCCTCCCCTTGCTACTCATTTTCATCCTTGGTTCAGCCTTAGGACCGATTTTCGGAAATCAGGACCGAAAGGTAGATTCCGTCACTCTTGCCCTTTTTAATGCCGATTTAGGTCCAATGGCAGAACAAGCTCAGCATGACCTCACCGAAGCGCCTTTTTCCACTATGCTTCATGTTAAAGTTGCTGCTTCAAGAGATGAGCTTATGAAAATGCTGAGGAATGGAACAGCAGATTACGGTGCAGAGGTACCTGACAACTTCTCGGCTAAGGTTGCGTCAGGCGAAAGTACGTCCTGGTTAATCTATTCGGGAACTTCAACCGAGAAAAATCTCACCGCAGAGATCATACTCCGTGGACTGATGGACGGATGGAACAGCGCTCGAGCCGCAGCGGTTGTTCTGAGCCCAGTTACAGAAAAAGGCAGTTCTAAGGAATCTTCAACAATAGCTGGTAATACCAAAACGTCTCCACCTCTTGTCGAGATTGGCAAGTTAAATGAGCAAAGCTCAGCAGCTCCCTCTGCCATGCAATACTACTCGGTATCTATGCTTGTCATGTTCTTGCTTTTGGCTGGAGTCAGCGCAGGCGTGAGCTTAGCAGTGGAACGAGAAAACTACACATTGGAGCGCCTTTATTCATTACCGATTAAATCTTCTTCGATTGTCATGGGTAAGCTTTTTGGCAGAGCTGTGTTCTCTATGTTGCAAGCATTGATCATCATCCTATTTACGGGAATTGTTTACAGCGTTGATTGGGGTGATAGTTATGGTTATCTGCTCTTGGTCTGTCTGCTCACGATTCTCTCCTCGCTTAGTATCGCGTTGATCCTAGCACTTATCATCCGCACTTCAAGAAATCTTGATATGTTCTTCTCGATGACAGTTATGGTTATGACTTTCGTCAGTGGTGGAATGGCTCCTGACCTTGGACCATTTGTTCACAAATTAGCCCGCTTTACAGTTAACCAGTGGGCGGCAGGCAGCTTGACGCGAATTATGCTTCGCTTTGACCATGCGGATATCGTTTCGTATGTAAGCATGCTGGCGCTAATCAGTCTAGGGCTGTTCGGTGTAGCAATCATTGGTTATCGAAAGGCGGGATACTATGCGTAGTTGGCATATTGCACTTAACATCATTAAGCGAACGCTTGGAACCCGCAAGGGTTTTATCACGTCGATTATAATTCCTGTTGCCGTCATCTCGGTCATCACATCGCTATTCGGCACGATAAATATAAACGATTTCACAACAGTGACCTATGCGAATCTGGACCAGGGCAGTATTGGAAACCGCATGATCGCAGAGCTTAATAGCCTTGGAACCTATGATTTGCAACAAGTTCAAGGTGAGGAGGAAAGTAAAGATGGTGTAATGAA
>JACMJI010000020.1 GCA_014380705.1 Gorillibacterium sp.
GAGCCAATTTTCATAAATGTTGTATGGGCATTATATAAGTCAATAATAGCTAAATCAACCGTTGCATATATTTCATCAAGAGAACGCAGCAGTAGGACAGAATTAACGGATTTGATCGCAAGCCTCTCATTCATCCCAGACTGAAGAAGCTTTTGCAGGATATCTAGTGCTGTACTGCTTTCTTGCCGTGCTCGTTCTCCGTTGCCCATACCATCGCTGAGTGCAACTGCAAATTTCCCATTGCCAAGCTCAAGCGAAGTGTAGCTGTCTCCTGAGAGCAGCCCGCCTCCCTTTGCCGCCCCTGCGATTCCCGTTTCTACTTGGTATTCCTTGGCCGAACTAAAGGTTACAAGACCACTCCCATCCTCACGCTCGGTCTTCTGTTCCTTTTTAACCGTAATCGTTTCACCCAAGATATCGGACAATAGCGGTGCAATTATTTTTCGACACTCATCAAATCCACGTGTGTATCGGTGAACAATCTCAATCTCTACATTTCCTTCCTCCAGATTAATTACATCTATGCTGTATACGGCAAGACCAAGCTCATTTAATGCACTGCGAATTTGCTCCTCTTGCATATAAAGCTGCTGCCCTTCCCGCTTAATTTCTTTCGCCAGATCCTCCATCACTTGAGAGACCCCTATGAGTTGATCGGCAACCAATTGTCGACTTTCTAGGATTTGCTGCTTCCAGTGAAGATCGTTGCGATAGAGTCCGTATTGTTCTTTCATTAGATTAAGCACCTGCTCCGCTTTCTTACAGGAATGCCGCCACTGCGGACGCAGCTCCCGCTTGTCCATTTTGCTATTATGCTCGACAGCCGTCATCATCTCGGTCAGCGTTCGCTGGGTTTCTTGGAAATGGTCATTCCAGCAGGTCTTACTGCGAAAACAAGAGGTACAGGCCTTCTGGGCAACACTCTGCATAAAATGCTCTTTATCTGCTGCTCTTTGCTCCTTGGTATCATTCACTACCAGTTGGGTAAAGCTGCGGGACAACTGACGAAATACATCAGAGAATCGTTCAACGCGACTTGCTGTGATATCCCGAATTCTTTTGGCATATTCATATTGGGAGTTCAAGTTCTCTGGTGTGCCTGGCACATAATGCGAAAGAGCCCGAACTAACCCACTTCCTGAGATGAGAAATAGCACCGCCGCGACTCCTGATTCCCATACCGAGATGAGGATGGCCGATTGATCCCCAATATAAAAGGACAGAATGGAGGAACCGAGCAGCATACCGAGGACAACAGGCATTTTGCCGCCTTCCCTCATCAGCCCAGCCAGCAGTCCTGAAAAAGCGAGCAAGCTGATCTGATAGACAGCATTGGCATCAGCCAGACTTAGGATCATACCCGCTATTACCCCAACAGAAGCACCGAGTGGCGCACCCCCAACCAAAGCAAAAACCAGCACCAAATATCGGGAAAGCACATGTTGGATGGAGATTCCTGCAATCTCCCAGCCCAATGTACCTGTCATAACCGAAGCCAATAGGATAATTAAACAAACGATTTCTTCGTTTTTTAGGTGGTAGGACTTCCGGGCTGGTGCAAATATAGGAAGCGCTTGGATGAATATAAGGCAGAGTGTTGTTGCTAATAATCCATCGATTACCGACATTGTAATCGGGAACCACCCTGCTCCCGCTCTAACGATACCCATAAATAACTGAACAAAAAAAGTTGAAGCACCAACAAGGAAGGGGACATAGGATAGCTCTGTTCGTTCATATTTTTCCATCGCTTTTTGCAGCAAGAGAAAGACAAGCATCTCCGATAACACGACAGCTGGCTGCGATAATGGAGACAGAAAGCATCCAGCCACTGCCGACGCACCTACCCACACAACCAAATCTTTGCGCATATAATAGATTACAGCGAAATAGGCTAAAGCAAAGGGTGATAACTGATCAAGAATGGATGCTCTCCCGAGCAAAAAGGCCATAATCGTAAGAAAGATTCCCCACTTTTTGATAGATAAGAGCTGAAGCCATTTGTTCCCCTTTTTAATCCCTCCTGTGTATTGGTTCAAGGATTGGATTGAGCGATTAAGCCCCATTCCAAGCCCGCGTAAATTTGTTCTTCCCATGCTTTCACACCACCCCAACGAGTTAGTGTTCCCTATTATAAGCTGTGCATATCAGGAAGTTTGTCAGAAGACGTTGGTAGGGTTAAAGAAATTTCCGACAAGCTATGCTGTCGCCCATGTCGATGGGATAATCCCGCCTTGGACAAGGTTTCTTCACGCTTTATTTAGCACAAAAATTACCAATACGCAAAAAGCGTCATGGCGGTATAGCCAAATCTGACAACTCATGGTGTCGAGATACGCTCCAAAATGAAAAAAATACTAGCCTTTTAACCCCATTATGCTTATATACTCTCTCAGAATGAACCTTGCCTAATATTTATACTTTCTGCCCTGAAAATAAAAAACGAACATTTTCATTCATCCGTGGTGCCGCCCAAGCGGCATGGAAGTCTGATAGAGGAACAAAAAAACTGCTTCTCTGACGGGGTAGACCCGCAAAGAAACAGTTCTGTTAAAGCAAAGAAATAGTAGCGGCGAAGGGGATCGAACCCCCGACCTTACGGGTATGAACCGTACGCTCTAGCCAGCTGAGCTACACCGCCTCAATAGAATAATTATATACTGCAACAAACAAACCAGTCAAGGTTACACCGGGCAATTAACGTGATATCAGTGTAAATCTTCCTTTATGGACTGAGGAGAACCATAGCTGGCATCCTTTGACGCCAGATTTTTTTCGAAGAAACATATAAACGACAGAGGAAAATTTTACTCCTCAAGGCCTCAATCATACAAATGTCACAAGGCAGGATAACGCCTATCGGCGTCCTTTGGTGCCGTGCGTTTTACCTTTACGGGAACAGAATTCACCATTATTGCGAGATATATATTTGTGGCAGCGTAATAGCGCTCAAAATGAGCGCTAAATGGCCCGCAGCGGCTCAAATACAAGATTTAACGCTCAAAATGATCACTAAATCCACCAAAAGCAGCCGCTTATGCCCGGGGTAAGCGTAATAGCACAAATATTGGACCTCTGTCAAGAAAGTGGACACTCAAGCAACCGTTTCTTTATGAAAAAGGGATGCAAACTGAA
>JACMJI010000215.1 GCA_014380705.1 Gorillibacterium sp.
CAATTAAATCCGAAGATCCTTTTGATTGCTTTCAATGATAACAATCCCCCTTACAAGCTACAGCGACGCCCTCACTTTAATTCCCCTTATATTGAACGAGTCGAATCGCATTAAGAATAACAATCAGGACGCTTAGTTCATGAATGAGCATCCCTGAAGCGAGAAAGACTTTTTGCAGGATAACACCGAGAAGCAAGAGCACGACGGTCCCCACCGCGAAGAAGGTGTTCTGTTTCATATTCCTAACCGTTGCTTTCGCGAGAGAATAAGCATAAGGAAACTGGTCGAGCCGGTCCGCCATCAGTACAACATCGGCTGTTTCCATGGTGACATCGGTTCCTGAGATACCCATAGCTAGACCGACATCAGCGGTTGCTATAGCCGGTGCGTCGTTAATTCCATCCCCCGCCATAGCAACAACGTGACCGGCTGCTTTTAGTTCTTGGACTTTCGCTGCCTTGTTCTCTGGAAGCATCTCCGCATAGACATGATCAATGCCTAGCTTGGCAGCAACCCATTCAGCGGTATAGCGATTATCGCCAGTCAGCATGTAGAAATGGTTAATCCCTGCTGCTTTAAGTTGGACAATAGCTTCCATTGCCTCTGGCCGAATTTGGTCCGCGATCGAGATAATTCCTTCCAGTCTCCCATTCAACCCGGCAAAAATAGCTGTGTTTCCTTGCATCTCACGGTCTATTGCATACGCTTCTGCTTCAGAAGCGATGGGGATGCCGCTTTCCTCCATGAGCTTGCGATTGCCAACGGTGAGCTGCTGTCCCCTAATACTAGCCCTGATACCGCGGCCTTTGATTATTTCCACGTCTTCGGGTTTATGGCTAAGCGCTAGATCTCTTGCCTTTGCTTCTTTGACGATGGTTTGACCGAGATGGTGTTCGGATACGATCTCCGCCTCTGCTACGATTCCGAGCAAGTCATTCTCATTTATGAAGAATGACTTTACGTTCGTCACCTCTGGACGCCCCCGCGTCAAGGTTCCGGTTTTATCAAAGATGACGGTGTCGATTCGGGCCAGCCTCTCCATCACCTCTCCGCCTTTAATTAAGACCCCATGCTTCGCGCCATTGCCAATTCCTGCAACAATAGATACCGGTGCTGAGATAACAAGCGCCCCAGGACAAGCAATGACAAGGAAGGTCAAGGTAAATTCAATGTTTCTTGTAAACAGGTAGAGGACGATCGATAAGAGCACAATTGCAGGCGTATAGAGGCTGGCGAACTTTTCCAGAAACTTCTCTGCTTTTGTTTTCGACTCCTGAGCTTCCTCGACGAGTTCAATGATTCTCGCATACGTCGTATCCTCGCCGATTTTTTCGGCAATGACTTCAATATACCCGTGATCAACGCTCGTGCCGCTATAAACGCGGTCATCTATTTTTTTGTTTGCAGGTACGGACTCCCCCGTGATCGTTGCTTCATTAAGATAAGCCTGACCCAAGACTACTATTCCATCAACCGGCACTTTGCCGCCCGAGTGGATGACAACACGGTCGCCCTTCTTTACCTCTTCAATAGATACGATCAGCTTTTCTCCATTTCGCAGCACCGTAGCTTCTAATGGAGCCAAATCCATTAATGATTTCAATGAGGCTCTCGTCTTCTCTAGCGTGCGCGCCTCTAAATAGGCTCCAAATATAAATAAGAATGAAACGATGGCTGATTCCACGTATTCCCCGATAAAAAGCGCCCCAATAACAGCTATTGAAACGAGAAGCTCAATGCTGGACGCTTTCATACGCAGAGCTTGCAGAGCTTTTATTAGAATCGGGAATCCAGCTATAACGGTCGAAAGCAGCAGTAAGCTACGTGAGTATGGGGTGAAACCGCCGAGGCGGAGAATGTAGGCTAGTCCAAGCATGAATCCTGTGACCGCTGTAACGTAAACTTTTGTTCTACTCGACACATTTTTCATTCCCTTCGTTAACCCTTATTCATTTTTTACAGCCAATACCGGATAGCCAAGCTTCGTGATCGTTTCTTCCAATTGCTGCACAGGGACCATCTTCTCATCATAATCCACCTTCACCTTGCTGGAGTGGAACCATACTTTTGCTTCCTTCACCCCTGTCTGCTTCTGAAGGGTCGTCTCAATTTTCTTTACGCATGATGGACAAGTAAGGGTTTCTAATTGAAATTTCGCTGTAGTCATGTGAATCGCCTCCGAAAATGTTTTCTTGTCGTTGTTTTCTATCCCTATTCTAGAGGCAAGCTCGTTTCATTTCCTTGATATAGATCAAGTAAAATCGTGGCCCGCCAGCGCTCCTTTACTTCCTTAACGAATTGCAGTATTATATAGACCAACCTATATAATCACAACAAGTAGAGGGGGCAGTTTAAATCAAACAGGACACCTCCAAAGAACGAATTCTTGCAGCCTCGTCCCGGTTATTTCAATCCCAAGGCTACCACGCCACAGGACTCAATCAGATCATTCAGGAAAGCGGTGCTCCAAAGGGCTCGCTATATCATTACTTCCCGGGTGGCAAAGAGCAATTGGCAATTGAAGCTCTAAATCGCGGTCGTATGTTCATCACCCAACGTTTAAGATCTCATATGGAAAGCGATCTAAGCCCCATTGAAGCATTGCAAGCCCTACTTACCGCATTTATCGCTGCAATGGAAAACTCCGAATTCGCCGGCGGCATGTCCGTAGCCAATATAGCCCTCGATACCGCTAACACAAGTGAGGGAATTCGCATGGCCTGTGCGGAAGCTTACGACGAATGGATCGGCGTCATCGGCGCCAAGCTTATATCCCACGGAATGGAGGCCAATAAAGCGTCCGAAATCGCGCATATTCTACATGCCATCATTGAGGGTTCGTTTATCATTGCCATTGTCCAAAGAGATTCGGCTATTTTTCACATGTTGATCAAGCGGTTGCCGCAATTGTTGCAATAACTTAAGTAAATAAATAAATGGAAGGGGTACTCTTTATGGCGAAATTTCTGAAATATGGTCTGGTTAGTGGCATTCTTGTAGCCATCCTAAATACAGGTATTCTACTCGCATACCTGTCCGCAACCGGAGAATCGATCATATGGGCGGGGCCAAACAGTGACACGCTATATCCTCTCGTGCTTTTCGCGGTGTCCCTCTTCGCCAGTATCATAGGGGCATTGGTAGTCGGACTTCTTTTTACTAGGCAAAAGAATGGCTTGCGCAATTACGCGATCCTCGTCATCTTGCTTGGCGTGTTGAATTCAATCAGTTCACAGACGATATTGGCAGAGCAATACCGTATCATCGCTCACATCGTCCATCTAACGGTCGTCCTCGTCTCGATCTGGGTGATGGCCAAGGCCGGATTGCGAAATCGACATCATGATTCTCATCCATCACCAAAATTCAATAAGCCACGATCGTCCTAAAGAAAAGTCCAGTTTTAGGTAGACTTTTAGAAAAATTTATGTAGATTATCTCAATTCACCCTGAGGAGGATTAATAAAGCAATGAAGTCAGCTCCTGAGCAATCATATGAAAAACATTTACAATTATATCCGATTCACCACTTTGTACTGGCACCTCTCAGCATAATCACTTTCATTGGTACCCTTGTTTATACCGTTTCTAGTTCCATTAAAGGCGATTTAAATTTCACTGTCATCGCTTTATTGGCGCTCTCATCCATGTCCGTTCTCCTTGGGTTTCTCGCAAGACGAAGCGGACTCATCGTTCAGGATCGGGTCATTCGCGCGGAAGAACAATTTAGGCATTACCTGTTAACGAATAAGCCCCTTGATGCACGTTTATCGCTGGCCCAGATCATCGCTTTGCGCTTTGCTTCCGATGAAGAATTCCCAGCGCTTGCTGCCAAGGCGGCAGACAAAGGCATGCTTCCAAAAGAGATAAAAAAAGACATCCGCACATGGCGTGCAGATACTCACCGGGTGTAGAACCCCAAAATAACCGTTCGTCCGACTAAAGATAAACTGCCCCCATAATGAACTGTAACCTGAAAGAGGGACGCTTTTTATAAGCGTCAGACTGCTTAAGAAACCAGTGACGTTACGAATTTGAATGTCGGCTTCGGGCGCTCTTGAAATGGCATCCTCTGATTAGAGGAAGGAAACGATGCCATTTCAAAGGCGCCGCGTAAACTCTACACTCGACACTCAATTTCTCCACTTTAGGTTTCTTAAGCAGCCTTTTTTTGTTCAAATACTTCAGAAGACTATGCATCCCCGGTTTGGCAAATTGCTCACAAAACCGTTCATATAAGCCGGGCAACTGTCTTGTACCGTGAAAGAGCAGCTCACGTACGATGAAGGATTCCGATATTTAGAATCTATGATTCGTATGATTCCATTTAGTCATGGATATGAAATCTCTATCAAGGGGGACCCTTATGAAGGCTATGGTAACAGGAGGGGCGGGTTTCATCGGCGCTCATCTGGTTCGGGAACTGCTGGTCCGGCAGCATCAGGTTCATGTGATAGATAATTTGTCCACAGGCAGCGCCTCAAAGGTTGATCCGGGTGCTATCTTGCACATCGAGGATATACGAACCTCTAAAGCAGAGGAAATCATTCGTGCCACCCGTCCGGATGTTGTATTCCATTTGGCGGCACAAGCGGATGTGCAGCGTTCGCTTAAAGAGCCATATACAGACTCCGCCATTAACATTACCGGGACAACCCGAATTCTTGAGGCATGCCGTCAAGGAAGTGTACGCAAACTAGTATTTTCCTCTACGTCCGCCGTATATGGAGAGCTTCAAAAACAACGGTTGGATGAGGAGGATGTTGTTGACCCGATTTCCTTCTATGGAATGTCCAAATGGTCTGCAGAGCGATATATCCGACTTTATTGGCGATTATATGGTCTGCCTTACACCATCCTGCGCTACGCAAATGTATATGGCCCCGGTCAAACTGCCAAAGGAGAAGGGGGCGTGATTGCCTTATTCATGGAACGCCTCTCCAAGGGTCTGCCCTTGCTCATTCATGGAGACGGTGAGCAGACCCGTGATTTTATTTATGTGCGGGATGTGGTTGAAGCCAACCTTGCAGCAGCCGAATTAGGAGATCAGCAGACGATTCACGTTAGCACAGGCCAGAAAACCTCCATTAACCGGATAACAGAGCTTTTACGAGAATTCCACGGTGAGGGTGTTCAGGTAAGATACGACTCGGCAAGGACGGG
>JACMJI010000216.1 GCA_014380705.1 Gorillibacterium sp.
GGAGGGATAGTCTGGAATGAGATCAAACCTAAAGAAGTTCTAAAAGGCTTCCCTTACTTTGTAAACGAAAAGGAAGGAATAGCGTTTAAATACAATTCCGAGGATTATCATTTAACCTTATTAGAAACCACCGATGGCGGGCTGACCTGGAAATCTTTCATTCCGCTATTAAAAGAATGATTGACTCTCATATTTGCTCCGCTTGTTTCATATAGATAATCCTATATGAGGACAAGGGAGTGAAGAGTAATGAATAAAGCGCGATTAACCTACCGCTTTGATCGTACAGGAGCACGGACTGATGATCTGGAGAATGAAATAAACAGCGCTCAGTATAGAACGATAGAGAATAACCCCTCAGAAAATAGGGAGCGAGCCGAGCGAGTTCCTATGAGGGAGAAGAGTGAACAGCGTGAAGAAGAGCATCAGGGAAGAGCAATGGATGAAGAACTGACGTATAATCAGCTGAATCCAAAGCAACATCGATCGATCTATTCGGAGGAAGAAGAGTTATACGCCAATTTTTACAAAGGGAATTACGACTCATTAGCAAGCAAGAAGCACATAGACAAAGGCAAGGTGGTCTCGTTATTTGATGATGATTTCCATGTGCTTTCGGAAGACCGCCAACATACGATATTCACTAACCACAACAGCAACTGGGACACGGATGACGACCAGGAGACAAAACGAATCGAGCGGCTTATTCGGGATTCTGGAGCAGAACGTAATAGAGGCGAAGATCCTGAACGCAATCCTAAATGGGGCGACGAATGGAACCAAAGAGGAGCTTACCCATCGAATAACTCCCCTCTAACCCACCCTGCAAGCACAAAAGAGGGTTGGGAACCGGACCGCCGGGGTACAACAGTTGACCATTATTATCAGGATAATCGTGATCGAGAATCCGTTCATACCCGGACAGCCCCAGTACGCGATGATCGCAGACATCGGTATGGAGAAGGGGACGTAGAGCGGGGGCGTTATGAGGAACGAACACGATATGACGATCTATACCGATATGACGAATCTAAACCATATTCCGAATCAAACCGTTATATGGAGGATTTTGATCTATATCCAGGTGTGAAAAGCACCCGCCGTAAAAATATGCCATGGATTAAGGTAGTCGCCTCACTAACAGCGGCCGTTGCTACTGGTGGTCTATTAGGTTACTTTGTCCTGACCCTTTTCTCAGGTGCAGGTTCGTCAAATACCGTGTCCCCTACGGCTGCCGTGCAAAGCGAGCTAAGCAACTCGGCAGATCATACGGGGTTGATCACTCTTCCGGGAGCAGATTTAACAGCCGCCGCCTTAGAAGCGAATATTACATTGCCAGCTAAAACATTTATTATGCTCCAGAACGGCAAATTCAGTACCTCCCAGACAGCTGCTTCTGCTGCCGAGGCGCTAGATGCCGGGGGTTATGCATCGGCAACGGATGCAGGTGAGTATTATTATGTCTATGCTGGGATCGCTGCGGATCGTGATAGCGTTAAAGCTTTAGCCGATAAATTGAAAAGCGGCAACTTTGAGATTTACGCTAAGGAAGTTACTCTGCCGGCTGTGAGTCATGTGAATTGGAATGAGGGGACAGAAACCCTGCAGGCGTATATCGAGGAAACCGATAAAATTGTTCGGATGATCTCGGGGTTAACCTTAATTCATCTAGAAGAAGAATCGGTTACCCCTCTCGATAAGGCAAGCTTGCAGGCACTGAAGAATGCCCACCAAGCTTGGTCACAGCAGGCTTCAATTGTCAATGCGGGCGCGACGGAGAGCGCCAAAGCTAAGCTTCAGAGGATGCATAACGCAGTCAATACAGCCGAGCAATCACTCGAAGCTTATAGTAAAAAACCTGCTGACTCACTCCTGTGGCAAGCTCAGACTAACCTGATGCAATGTATTCTTGCTGAAAAGGATCTGCTTGCCGCAATTACAAGTTAATTAACGTGTTTTAATCCCATTTCTCCACGACAAATCACCTACACACACGGCCGGAATCCCTAGGGACTCCGGCCGTTGTCAGGCCTAGATTTCTCCCGTATAATAAGTGTAGTTTCGCCTAACTTCCACAAATTGTGAGCGAGGGGTACCTATGAAAAAATCAAATTTTGTCCTTGCTCTTTTTATTATTCTTGGTTTGATGACGGGGCTCATTCTCACCGAGCTGCTTGCCGATGTGAAAGGTATTTCTTTTCTAACCAACTCAGCTCAGATTTACTGGCACCCGAAGGCAGATTTCCATGTTCTTAAATATGACATTAATCTGACGATTCGTCTCAATCTGCTGTGCATCGCCGGCATGGCGACAGCATTCTGGATTTACCGCAAAGTATGACACAACACGTTCTGGGAGATGTCACATGAATGCACATCAAACCTTAATATTGGCCTCTTCTTCGCCAAGGAGGCAGGAGCTTGTTCGCTCCCTTGGTCTACCTTACGAGATTATGGTGAGTGAGGCCGACGAGACAACACCTCCAGGCATGGCGCCGGCAGACATCGTAACCACGCTTTCCTTGCGAAAAGCAGAGGTAGTCCGGGATAAGATGAATGAAACCCCTGGGGTCATTCTTGGTGCCGACACCATCGTTGTCAGTAATGGTGAGGTATTAGGTAAGCCGGTAGATGAAGAGGACGCTTACCGGATGCTCCACAGGCTGCAAGGAAACATCCACGAGGTTTACAGTGGAATGGCATTGCTAGGTACAGGCGTATCAGCAAGCGTAAAGCTCGAGGAAGAGATTTATTTTGGTGAGCATAGTCGTTATCGGGTAATCGCTCGCAGGGAAAATGCTGCCGTTGCTTCCCTATTAGGCTACAGTGTTACACAGGTGAAGTTCAAGCCTTTATCCGATGCTCAAATTCGCAGCTACATAGCTAAGGGTGAAAGTTCAGACAAAGCCGGAGCTTACGCGATTCAGAACATAGGCGCAACGCTCGTTGAAAGCATTGTCGGGGATTACTTCAATGTCGTAGGCTTGCCGATCAGTCTGCTTTCCGTGATGTTGGAGCGCTTTGACTTACATGTTCTTTCACTCATGGAAGAGTAATAATGCTCTGTTTGCCTCCCTACCCGCTATTCTCGGGGAAATGAGGATTTGTAACCCATTGATATCATGGTATAATGAATAAATGTGTCCGATTGTTACACCTGGCTTAGGTGGCGGGCTCTTTTACAAGAGAGGACCGAAAAGAATGAGTCACGCTTCGTTACGGATTGCACCAATAGACGAGCGCCCAAGAGAAAAGATGCTTGAGCATGGACCGCAATCGCTCAGCAATGCCGAGCTTTTGGCTATTTTGCTGCGGACAGGAACGATATCGGAAACAGCCGTTGGTTTGGCTGGGCGTGTACTTAAGCAAGCAGGGTCACTGCGCAGCTTAGTTGATATGAGTGTGGAGGAAATGACACAGGTCAAAGGGATTGGTCCAGCTAAAGCCCTTCAGATTAAAGCAGGGATTGAGCTTGGACGAAGGCTTGCGCGATCTTCAGGTGCAGATAAAACGGTTATTAAAAACCCTGGCGACGTCGCTAATCTTCTTATGGAAGATATGCGATATCTGCAGAAGGAACACTTTGTCTGTTTATTTCTAAATACAAAGAATCATGTGATCGGTCAGGAAACATTGTCGATTGGCAGCTTGAATGCTTCCATCGTCCATCCGCGAGAAGTGTTTCTTGCCGCAATTAAGCGAAGCAGTGCTTCCATCATCTGCGTGCATAATCACCCTAGCGGTGATCCGACACCAAGCCCAGAGGATATTGACATGACGAATCGGTTGACAGAGGCCGGAAAGATCATCGGAATTGATGTGTTGGATCACATCGTACTCGGCGACCAAATTTATGTAAGCTTAAAGGAAAAAGGGTACATGGAGTAGAATCTAGCTAGTAATCACAGAGGTTTGTACAGGAAGGGAGAAAATCGTTCATGTTTTCATCTAAAGACTTAGGAATTGATCTGGGTACCGCAAATACCCTTGTATATGCAAAAGGAAAAGGAATTGTCGTGAGGGAGCCCTCGGTGGTTGCCATCAATACAGATACAATGAAAATTGTCGAGGTTGGCGAAGCTGCAAAGAAGATGATCGGGCGTACACCAGGCAATATTCGCGCAGTCCGTCCAATGAAGGACGGTGTTATTGCCGATTTTGAAACAACAGCAATCATGATCAAGCATTTCATCAATCAGGCGCAGAAGCGGGGAATGTTCAGCCGCATGCCGCATGTAATGGTCTGCGTTCCGTCAGGAATTACAGCTGTTGAGAAACGTGCAGTAGAGGATGCAACGAAGCAAGCGGGTGCTCGTGAGGCGTATACAATCGAGGAGCCTTTTGCCGCAGCGATCGGTGCTGACCTACCCGTGTGGGAACCAACCGGTAGTATGGTTGTCGATATCGGTGGAGGTACAACAGAAGTAGCGGTTATTTCACTGGGTGGTATTGTTACCTCCAAATCTATTCGCATCGCAGGTGATGAGATGGATGAAGCCATAACCCAATATATTAAACGGATGTATAACCTGCTGATTGGAGAACGTACCTCCGAGCAGATGAAGATTGAGATCGGTTCTGCTCTCCCAACGGAACAAGGAGAAACAATGGAAATTCGCGGTCGCGACCTGGTTACGGGTCTACCGAAGACGATGACCATCTCTGCTGATGAGGTGACGGATGCCTTATCCGATACGGTCAGCGCTATCGTTGATGCTGTTAAGGTTACACTTGAAAAGTGCCCGCCAGAGCTTGCGGCTGACATTATGGATCGCGGTATTGTATTAACAGGTGGCGGAGGACTTCTACGCAATCTGGACAAGCTGCTGACCCGTGAAACCGGTATGCCTGTTATGGTAGCAGATAATCCCTTAGACTGCGTGGCGATCGGAACGGGACGTGCACTCGATAATATTCACCTGTTTAAATCTACGCGCACGAACCCATCGGGAAGATCCAGAAGATAATTAACAAAAGGTAAGAAGGTGTCTGTTTGTTCAAGCTCATGGGGAATAAGAAAATGCTGGTGCTTATGATCTCCCTGATCCTTTTTATCGCACTGTTCGGAATTACCTTGTCAGGAAATAGGGATAAAGTAACGCTGCCCGAACGGTTTATTAGGGACACAATTGCCTGGACTCAGGAATTATTTAACCGACCTGCTCGCTATATTTCCGAAGTGGTTGGGGATATCCGCGATGTTCGTACGATCTATGCCGAGAACAAGACACTTCGGATTACATTGACTCAATATGCTCGCGATACGATGAAGCTGAATGAACTCGAGGCACAAAACGTAAGACTGAAGGATATGCTCTCTTTTACCGAGAAACAGAAGGTATCAAACGACTACCGTTATCACCCCGCAGAAGTCATTGCATATAGCTCAGACCCCTATAGTAAAGTGATCACAGTTAACTTGGGAGCCAAGGACGGAATCAAGAGGGATATGGCGGTGATCTCTGTAGATGGTTTGGTAGGTAGAGTTATGGACGCTTCCGATTTCTCTTCAACCGTTCAATTGTTGACGGAGACATCAAAAGTAGCTACTAAAAATACAAATGTGACTGGGAACGATACCGGTGGTGTCCTTTTAGCTTTAGGTGGCACCAAAGACGTTGCAGCAACGGTGAAAGGCAAGGAATCAGAGTCCTTCGGCATCATTAGCTTTGATGAAGAAACACAGTTGCTGGTCATGTCCAAAATCAATCCGAACGATCCAATAGTAGCCGGCGACATTGTCATTACATCCGGGATCGGCGAGATCTTCCCTAAGGGAATCGTTATTGGGACAGTTATATCTAAAGAAGTGGATAAATTCGGGCTTAATTATGTTGCTTATGTCAGTCCGGCCACAGACTTCATCCACCTCCGGGAAGTCCTGATCGTGGAAGTACCGGAGTAAGGAGGAGATTATGCGAAAGAGTGCCATTATTAGCAGCATGCTTTTGTTGTTTATCATTGAGGGAACGTGGATGAATTGGCTCATTCCCGCTGCCTGGCAGACCGATGTTATTGTCTCTCCACACCTGGTCATGGTTGTCGTGATTTTTATCGGAATTTATTGGAATCGACATGCTGGACTGCTCTTTGGTCTCGGTTTTGGTTTGCTGCATGATATTGTTTACTATGGACCGATGATAGGTACCTATTGTATGGGGTTCGGTCTTATAGGTTATGCTGCAGGGTTGTTTCCTTTCCGTTCAGAAAGCAATATATTAACCACTTTATTTATTGTTGCTTTAGGAGAGTTTAGCTTCGAATGGCTGATTTATGGAATATATCGGCTGATGGCAATTATTCAAACTTCACCTCAGCGCATCTTTTTATTTCATATCATGCCAAGTATTTTAATTAATTTGCTAGTAGCCCTAATATTATATATTCCGCTTCGCAGGCTGTTCGAGCGGGCGCGAATGCCTCTTATGGTGGAGGGGCAGGAGTGACGGGGAAAAGCGGTTTAAGCCGCAAACAGCTTAAAGTGGGAGGGAGTGCTCCTGCGTTGCCAAAGCCACATGTAACGATTAAAGGTGTTAAAGACGGACTTGTTTTTGTCATGAGCGATACTTGCTTGTATACTGAGCTAATCAATGAACTGCAGCACAAACTTAACAAAACGCATGACCAAATCTTATCCGGTCCTACCATCAGTGTTCAGGTCAAGCTTGGCTCTCGGATAATCAATCAGGCAGAGAAGGAACAGATTCTCGGGATAATCGGAAGCAGAGAGAATCTGCTCGTTCAATCGATTGAGTCAGATCCGCAGGAAGCTACGGAAGTAAACTTAAAAGGGGAACGATTAACGGTCATCAAGGGAATCATCCGCTCAGGTCAGTCGATAGAGCATGAGGGGAATCTTATGCTATTCGGAGACGTAAATCCTGGCGGTTCTATATATGCAACTGGGGACATTTACATCATGGGCTCTCTCAGAGGGCTTGCTCACGCAGGCAGGGAGGGGAACGAAGCAGCCATTATCGCCGCTTCGCACCTTTGTCCTACTCAACTTCGCATTGCTGGTGTCATTAGCCGCCCACCGGACGAATGGGAATTTGAGAAAGAAGCATTTATGGAGTTTGCTCACATACGAGACGGGGACATGGTGATCGACAAGATCAGCCAGCTATATCGCATCCGACCGGAAGCGCAAAACATGTTCGTATGAAGGGTTGGGATCACATGGGAGAAGCGATCGTTGTCACATCAGGTAAAGGGGGTGTTGGGAAAACGACCACCTCGGCCAATTTAGGTACTGCACTTGCCCTTTTGGGGAAAAAGGTTTGCATGGTGGATACCGATATTGGTCTGCGCAATCTGGATGTTGTCATGGGCTTGGAGAATCGTATTATTTACGATCTAGTAGATATTGTTGAAGGCCGCTGTCGCGTTGCACAGGCATTAATTAAGGATAAGCGTTTCGACGAGCTCTATCTATTGCCAGCTGCCCAAACCAAAGATAAGAATTCAGTAGAACCCGAGAATGTACGTAAGATTATTCTTGAGCTTAAGAATGATTTTGATTTTGTCATCATTGATTGTCCCGCCGGTATCGAACAAGGATTTCGTAATGCGGTGGCAGGGGCTGATCAAGCCATTGTTGTAACCACGCCAGAGAATGCCGCGGTTCGTGATGCGGATCGGATTATTGGATTACTAGAAAGAGAGCCTCAGATTGGATCTCCTAAGCTTGTGATCAACCGAATTCGTCAGAATATGGTCAACAAAGGTGAAATGCTTGATATTGATGAGATCTGTCAAGTGCTCTCTATAGATCTGCTTGGTATTGTTCCTGACGACGAGCATGTAATCAGAGCGGCTAACTTGGGAGAACCTACGGTAATGAACCCAACGTCGAGAGCAGCCATTGCTTATCGCAATATAGCCAGACGAGTTCTTGGCGATACCGTTCCCTTGATGTCGCTTAGCGATAAACAGGGTATGATGATTAGAATCAAAAAGTACTTCGGAATTGGGTAGGTTGATTAGCTATGATCTTTGTAAACAAGCTTAAGAAGCTTGACTGGACCATTCTATTTCTCCTCTTCTTGTTTATGATTGTCAGCTACTTTATTATCAGCAGCGCTACATTGAACAGCAGCCAAAGTGTTCAGGGCAATGCTAAAAAACAAGTTATATTCTTTATTGCAGGCTTTTTAATGATGCTCTGTGTTGCCTTGTTCGATTACCGTCATATGATAAAGCTAGCGTGGGTTGGCTATGCATTTGGTATTATACTGTTAATAGGCTTATATCTATTGCCAGAAAGCATATCTCCGATTCTTGGTGGTGCACATGGCTGGTACGACCTAGGTCCAATGCTATTCCAGCCCGCGGAATTGATGAAGTTCCTTTTAATTATCGCGATCTCCGCTTATCTCGTAAGATGTAATGGTGAAAAGCTTGGATTTTTCCATGATGTCATTCCTATTGGGATCATCGGAGGAATTCCTTTTGTTATTATTGCCCTGCTGCCAGATTTGGGTAATGCCGTAATCTTACTAGTCGTCATGCTCGGCCTTTACTGGATTGGGAATATCAAATTTACTCATGTATTACTCGGTGCAGCTGCGATCACCATTGTGGTCGGTGGCTTTCTGCTGCTGTTTGTACAATTTCATGAACCCGTTAGCAAGGCTATGACAAATGTAGGCGGGGAGCACTGGGTGGGTCGGATAGATACCTTTCTTAAGCTAGAGGGTCAAGAGGACGCACAAGGGGATGACTATCAAGCCGAGCAGTCTAAACAGGCGATTGCCACGGGAAGTTTATTCGGAGAAGGCTATAAGAATGGACCTTATGTCCAAGGTGGAAACGTTCCAGTAATCTATTCCGATGCTATATTTGTTGTCGTTGCGGAGGAATTTGGGTTTATTGGCAGCTCTGTCTTGCTCATGCTCTACTTTTTTCTCATCTACCGAATGATCGTTATTGCCATGGAGTGTACAGATCGAGGCGGGGGTTTTCTGATTATTGGGATCGTTTCGCTATATGTCTTCCAAATTTTTCAGAACATAGGCATGTTTATTGAACTCATGCCCATTACGGGGATTACCTTGCCTTTTGTCAGTTATGGTGGGACATCACTACTGATCAATCTGCTTGCTATGGGAATTGTACTCAGCGTCAAGATTCATGGCAATAAACCTGTCGAAGGACAACTATAAATCATTTTGAAACTCGGATACGTTAATACTGGCCTTTACATCTATTTCTATTGGGTGTGAAGGTTTTTTGTTCTCTATTAAAAGGAACAGCCACACAGAAAACCTAGATGAATGAGAGGTTAATTTTGGTATGCCTGGGGGACGAGCCACATAGGATATATAAACAAGCCTGGTGTTCGGAGGGAATGCATGTGGAAATGAATGGAAATATCCGTCGCAGACGACAAGAACGTCTAAAGGAGTTAACAGA
>JACMJI010000217.1 GCA_014380705.1 Gorillibacterium sp.
TAGGATTCTGCTGTAGAATGGCATCAAAGCTTGATTTGGACATGACAACCGAAAGTGCAGCACTACGTCCCTTTTCAAGGATTCCCATTGGCAGTCTCCCCGTGAGTGCTCCCACCCTTAACGAGGCTAACTTCTCCTCCACCTGTTTGTCTTCGTTATCGTAATTTAGTTCTAATCCTTCTCCAACATTTAGCTTTACACTCTTGGTCTCCACATATTTGTTGAGATTATCGTCACGAAACTTTACAGCATCAATCACAATGGCAGTCGGTTGCTGTACATCGCGAAAATCAGCTGGGTTAGCGCCTACTTCTTTCACATATTGCTCAAAGCTATCATCCTCTAAGGCATTGATTGTAACATTATATAAATGAGGGGCTTCTGTACCATCAGCAAGCCTCTCCTGCTCCCACTGGAGAAAGTCCGCCGTTTTCTCTTTACTGATCAATGTGCTGGCTTCAACGCTGTAGATTCTATTGTGTTGGTCAATTTTATCGAGCGTTTCGATTTGACCAAATAATTTATTTGACTGATCCATTGGTATGTTATACGTAGTGACCCGCAGGTCGAAATTAACATTATCCTGGGTCATTTGCAGGGACTTCTGAAGATAGAGGGTAAAGGCTGACATAGATAGGAATAAAACAAGGCTAATGATCAATGAGATAACCGTAGCCCGATACCTTCGTTTATTTCTCTTTAAATTTTTCAGGCCTAGTTCTGCTTCAAAACCAAATAATCGACGAGTCAGCTTGGAGGTTTTGACGTTTTTGCTGCTTAGTTTAATATCCTGTGTTTGTCGAATCGCTTCAACCGGGGAAATTCGAGCCGCTCGTCTGGCAGGAATATAGGTTGAGATATAAATGGTGATTAAAGAAAGTACGATAGCTATTAGAACCGACGTTGGGGACACAATGAGATGGAAGTTTTCCTTTATGCCCATAACTCCCTGCAGGATTGGATTTACACCAATTAAGGTCAAGCCAATGCCTGCAATCCCGCCAATAATGCCAAGCGGAATACTGATCATACCAATAACTGCACCTTCAAAAAATACGGAATGCTTCTTCTGTTTTCGTGTCGCACCAATGCTTGATAACATGCCTAAATAACGAGAGCGCTCGGATACGGAAATAGCAAAAGCATTATAGATAAGCGACACCGATCCGATCATGATGATCAGAATGACTATTCCTGCAAAAGTATACAACGTGGTTTGAAAACCATCATTTTCAATCACGCCATAATATCGCAGCAAGCTATGATTGAATATCACTTTAGTGATACGATTTGTCTTGGCGAGTTGTTCAGCATAGTTAAACATTTTCCGATTAATATCTTTAACCGCAACCGATGCATCAACCGTTTCGCCTTCTCGCAAACTGGCTTGATCTACATAGGATAGCACCGTCGAACCGGGTGACCAGGTCGGCTCCCAAACTGGGCGAGCGATAACTCCAACAATCGTATAGGACCTTGATGTTAGGTTCTTCAAACGCTCCACCACTTTATTGCCCTCTTGCTGTAGTGGATAGTTCTGCGTCAAGCCATCTGGCAGAGGCTCGCCCGGTTGTTCCTTCGCATCTTCGGTAAGCTGTCGTTCACCAACAGCAATCTTCAGGGTTTCTCCAATCTTATAATGGACCCCGCTATTCGTTAGGATATGCTCAGAAATAACAAGCTCATTTGAAGCTGTAGGCAACCTCCCTTCAAGTAGCTCGATAGGGAAATTCTCAAATCCTAAGCTGTTATATTCTTTAACGTAAAGGTAGGGCTTGTCGCGGTGCATCGCTCCGTCAAGCTTCGCATACCCTACGTCCCTGCTGACCATAAGTTTTATGGTTTGTTTATCCGATTCGACACTTTTCAATTGCTCGGCAGTTACTGACTTATAGAGCACATGCCATTTCCCGGATGATGCCATTTCAGCCCTTTGCAGTAGGTTCATAAAGGAAAATCCTAAAGTGGCCACCGCAGTAATCATGGCTACAGATATGATTACTCCTATTATTGTAACAAGTGTACGTCTCTTGTTTAATTTTAGCTGCCGCAATGTCAGCTTGTTGACAATATTCATCGGCGAATCACCTCATCCTTGGCAATCCGTCCGTCGGCAATCGTAATGATCCTATCGGCTTGAAGAGCGATCCGTTCATCATGCGTAATGACAATCAACGTTTGGTTGTACTGCTTGTTAAACATTTTGAGCAGTTCAATAATATCA
>JACMJI010000218.1 GCA_014380705.1 Gorillibacterium sp.
AGCAGTGGCCCACCGGAGTTACCCGGGTTAATGGATGCATCCGTTTGCAGCAGGTTCTTATAATTACGCATGGTCGTTCCATCCTGAATATCAATGGAGCGGCCTTTAGCGCTAAGAACGCCAACGGTCACCGTATGATCCATACCATAAGGATTACCGATTGCGACAACCCAATCTCCAACATTTAGAGAATCAATCTCTGTGGCAAGCGGCAGTGTCGGGAAATCAGAGACGTCCTTGATTTTGAGAACCGCTAAGTCTAAGTCTGAGCTATTACCTAAAAGCTCTGCTGTATAAGGCTCATCTTTCCCTTCAACATACACCTTAATTGTATCCGCACCCTCAACCACATGCTGGTTTGTCAGGATGTAGCCTGATTTCTCAAAGATAAATCCAGAGCCCATCCCTGATGCTTGGGGTTCTTTGCTTTTATTTGGTGACTCCTCACTGTTATCATCACCGAAGAACTGGCGGAAGAAGGGATCATCATAAAGTGAATTGCCTCGTTGAGACTGGCTTGCTCTAGTCGAGTAGGTTTCAATCTTAACTACTGCCGGACTTGAACTTTGTACAATGGAAGCAATATTGTTCGGACGTACAGTATCCAGAGTAACATTAGTATTGTTTGTCGTTTTACTTGTGTTTGACGCAGGTGCACTTAATGCGGGGGCTGCTGTTTGCCCGTTTTCTGTAAAAATATTATATTTATCTGCCCCAAACATGAGACCTCCAGTCACGAGTACAGTAGCCATGATCGTGGCAAATGTACTCCGTACGTGTGACTGTTTCTTTGGAGGGTTATTTGCTGACCATTGGCCAGAGGGCTGAACCCGGCTAGGTGTCCAGTCTAGTGGCTTAACGGTTCGGGTCGGGGTTACTTCCACGCTGCTCTGCTCGGACTCTTTGGAAACAGAGGCGGTCTCTTGTGATTTATAGGGCCCGTAGGAATAATAATAGGATTGATTGTTATCTTTTTTCTCCCAATCGGAACGATTTGACTCTTGATCTTGATTTTGATCTTGATCTTGATCTTCACTGCCCGGTTGGTTGTTGTTCATGGCTTCAAAATCACGTTTGTTGTCTTCCATAATTGAATTGGCCTCCTTATGAAATAATATCAGAATGGGTTAACAACCTTATGTACACATTATTACCAACAAAGCTTAATGAAATATTAAAATCAGTTAAAACTAAGGTAAAAAATAAGTGAAGTTTTCCCCTTACAGCTTTTCATGTATTTCGTCGGGAACACAGGCTTTATAAAAATCGTTACTCGCTAAACTCTCGAAACTATACCACTATACTTCGAATATTACACCTTTAAAAAAGCTTTATCTAGCGGTGAGCAATGTCATAGCCTTGTACAGTGATAAAATTTATTATTACTACGATAATAAAAACTAATGAACTTCGCAAAGGTTGGGTACCCCATGAATGTTCGCAGTCAAGCTTCTCTCACACAACAGATTACAACTCTTGTGAAGCCGATGAGTGACGTCTTAGTCATTGTATTGTCCGCTTTTCTGATTGCAATTAGCCTCAACCTTTTTCTAATTCCCCATCAGTTGCTTTCAGGAGGGGTTGCCGGGGTCGCTTCAATCTCAGGTTATTTTACAAATTGGAACATTTCACTTGTTTATTTTCTCCTTAACGTGCCTCTGATTCTATGGGGTTGGAAGGCTGTAGGCAAGCGCTACATTATATTCAGCTTTCTATCCGTAGTAAGCACCACTTGGTTTATGCAAGTGATTCCGATTAGAACCGTTACCGTTGACCCTACGCTAGGTGCAGTCTTTGGCGGCATTATTGGTGCTGTTGGGATTGGCTTCTCCCTTCGTGCTGGAGGATCTACCGGCGGCTTTGATATTATTGGTTCCATCGTCACCCGTAAGCGAGACGTCCCCATGGGAACCCTGCTGTTTATACTCAATGGGGCTGTCATTCTGATCCTCGGTTTTTATAAGAACTGGGATTTAGCACTTTACTCCATGCTTTCAACCTTTGTAAAAGGAAAAGTTGTAGATACGATTCATGTCAGGCATATCAAGGTAACCTGTTTTATCATCACGAAGAACAAAGATCGGATGCTGGAACGTTTGAGAAAGCTTCCACATGGCATTACTTGCGTGGAGACACAAGGCGGGTATAGCGAAGAAGGCAACCATATGCTGATGACGGTAACCACTCGCTACGAGCTTGCTGCGCTGCGTAAGGCTGCAATAGAATCGGACCCTCACGCTTTTATGAATGTGATGGAGACAACAGAAATCGTTGGACGTTTTGCCAGACCATATAAATAAATACACAATGGATATACATATGAATATTTTAAAATCCTGTATATTGTACAGGATTTTCAGTGTTATCTACGAGTATGTGGCTTTATCCTGTACAACGTGCAGGATCGATGGCTC
>JACMJI010000219.1 GCA_014380705.1 Gorillibacterium sp.
GAGCGATATTAAAGTTCCCGGTAACTGGGAGCTGCAAGGTTTTGGAGAACCGATTTATACCAATGTAGTCCTACCATGGGATCATTTCAGCAAAGAGCACCAAGTCATTCATCCCACTACTAAGGAAGGTGTTCGCGGCTTACCCAATCCGCCTTACATTCCCCAAGAAAATCCAACAGGGTGTTATTTTAGAAAATTCGATATTGCTGCAGAGTGGTTGGAAAAAGAGACTTTTATTCATTTTAATGGCGTAGAGACAGCCTACTACCTGTGGATTAATGGAAAAGAAGTGGGATACTCTCAAGATAGCAAATTGCCTAGTGAATTTAACATTACTAATTTTATTACAGCAGGCGAGAATACCATTGCGCTACAAGTAATGCGTTTTGCAGAAAGCACTTATCTTGAAGACCAGGATTACTGGTATCTTTCTGGGATTTTCCGCTCTGTTTCGCTGTATGCCAAACCCAAAGCAAGAATTGTTGATTGGAAAATAGATGCCATTCCTGATCTTCACTATCCCTTTGGAATGATAAAAGCAGACGTATCGATCAATCGTTTTAATGGTTTTGCCAACTATAAGGTGAAATTGGACATATTTGATCTGGAAGGTCATTTATTGAGCAGTGGAACTTCGGATATAAACCCACAGGGTAACTACCGTTCCTATGAAACGCCAACTTCCAATACAGCAAGAATTATTCTAAAGGTGGAGAACATTGAGCAGTGGACTCCTGAAACCCCGCATTTGTATAAAGCAGTCATGACTTTGATTTCCCTTGAGAATGAAGAAGTTGATTTCGAGAGCTGCAGAATTGGTTTTAAGAAAACTGAAATTATCGATGGTGTCCTATTGTTAAATGGCAATAGATTAATTGTCAGAGGCGTTAATCGACACGAGCATGAAGTTTATGGCGGCCGTACTGTAGCTGTGGATCACATGGTTGAAGAAATAAAGTTGATGAAAAGACTAAATATAAACTCGGTGCGGACCTGTCATTATCCAGATGACCCGATTTGGTACGACTTGTGTGATGAGTGGGGAATTCTGCTTATTTGTGAATGTAATTTGGAAACACACGGAGTAATGGGTGCATTATCCCATAATCCTGCTTGGGGGACGAATTTTTTGGAGAGAGCGATTCGCATGGTGCTTACCCATAAAAATCACCCCTCTATCTACTCATGGTCGCTAGGTAATGAAAGTGGAGTGGGTGCAAACCATGCTGGAATGGCGGGTTGGATTCGCGAATATGATCCCACTCGTTTATGTCAATATGAAGCCGGAGAACCGGGAAAGAATATTTCGGATGTTAGAGGGAATATGTATGCCACCCAAAACCATATTATGAACATGCTTACCGATGCAGTAGATATCAGGCCGATTGTGCTGGTGGAGTACTTATATCAAATCCGCAATTCCGGTGGAGGCATGTATAAGTTTTATGATTTAGTGGAGAACTATAAAAGGTTTCAAGGCGGATATATTTGGGACTGGCAGGATAAATGTCTGGTTTCAAAAACGGCTGAAGGTAGAGAATTCTTTGGTTATGGTGGCGATTTTGGGGAAAGTGTTGTCGATTGGGAAAATCCAGGGTTCATGACTAATAATGGAATTGTCTTGCCAGACCTGACACCAAAACCAGCAGCTATGGAGGTCAAGCAAATTTATTGCCCGCTTATTTTTGAGGAAATATCGCAGAATAATCCTTGGGTCTTAGAGGAGGATATGGGTCATTTTATAATTAAAAATCGAAATCTTGTGCTAGATACCATGCATTATGAGGTAACCTACGCAGTTAGAGAAAATGGCTATGTGGTCCAGACAGGCGTCTATGAGCTTCCTTATTTACAGGCAGGGGAAGAGATCAAGGCATCGTTCACAGAACCAATTGCTAAAAAACCAAACTGTGAATACCATGTAGAATTGATTGTAAAGTATGCGATGGATTCTGCCTACGCGCAAGCAGGCTATGAACTAGGATGTTATCAGTTTAGACTTGAAAGTGGCGTCTATGAGTATGAGTTGCCGACAATAGTTGAAGCTATAATAGAAGAAACCAAAATTTCTCTAGTGAACGATGAGCAAACCCTGAAAATTATTGGCAATAATTGCACGGTTACTTTTGACAAAACCACAGGACTTATTATTTCCCATGTTAAAAATGGGGTAGAATATTTGGCGATTGGACCCAAGGAGTGCTTCACAAGGCCTTTGACAGGAATGGATGCTCAAAAAGGTTGGGGAAGGTACTCCATCTGGGAAAAGTTTGCTAATGATCATACAAGCTCCAAGCTAAAAGAGATCACCGCTTTACCTATAGGAAATACAAAAGCATTAATTGAAGTGGTACGAGAAGTCAAATTTGCCGAAAATCCTTAC
>JACMJI010000220.1 GCA_014380705.1 Gorillibacterium sp.
TATGCCTACGGGAAGATGTGGCCATTTTGTTTTCCAAGTATCATTCAGCTAAATTCATCTTGGCTGGACGTACCCTTCGGCTTAGTAAAGAAAAAGGTTGGTTAATCCCCCCTCCGCTTCATTTAATTGGAACAGACGTGCCAGCACCAAATAAATAACAACTAACTGAGATTAAGACATAACCGAACGAGGTAATTTCGGATATGTCTTATTTGCTGTAATCTTTCTTCAAGAAAACTATAGACCACCTAAACTCGCACCTTTAACAAATAATCGTTCAATGTTCATGGCAATAATGGGATCTGAGATTAAAGGTGGCGCTTGATGTGGTTTAACACGGGCATCAATTATAACATTGTCACAAGCCCAATGTTTATTCTCAACCGAATGGTTCACACCGTATATATCATGGGAAGGGTTGCTGCGAGTGAATGTAGCCCATAGAAAATTATCAATCGCTCCACTCATAAACAGACTATCATCACAGAAAATGATCATTGGACAGGACAAAAGCGAACCCTTTTCCCCAATAGCATCCGATAATCGTTCCATTTCCTGCTGCGCCTCTAAATAAGTGGTGAAAGGAGGACCTTCGATCGCAACGACACCAGGCATGATTAAAGCTGCTTTAATAAACCCCTGTAAGCCATTCATCGTATCAGGAACCTCAATACATAATTCTCGTTTCTTATCACCAACGGCTGCGAATACAACCTTGCTGCCACAGTTAATTCCCGTACCTGAATAATCAAGCGTATCCATCGTCGTATTCGTATAGAAATGCAGGTCTCTTCGAAGATTAATCCGTTCAAGAATATAAGTCATAAAATCCACGACTTGATGAGTATCTAAGGTCCGATCCTCTTCCGCAGTAATGAACAAATATTTGGCTAAGCTCAGTTGACCCGTCCCTAAAATTCGATTGGCAATGGTAAGAATCTCTGCTGGCTGCTTTAATTGCTGGTATGGGGTATAGCGTTCACTGCCGATTGCAAAAAGCAATGGATGTACACCCGCAGCATCTACCGCGTGAACTTCCTTTACTCCGGGAATTTCTTGTTTAATCGCATCACCTGTCAACTCATGAATGAGTTCGCCAAATGCGGTATCTTCTTGGGGAGGTCGGCCGACGACAGTAAAGGGAAATATGGCGCCTTGTTTGGCATAAACCTTATGTACTCTCATGACTGGAAAAGAATGAGTCAGACTATAGTAACCCAAATGATCACCGAAAGGACCCTCCGGTTTGGTCTCGCCAGGGTGAATTTCTCCCGTTATGACAAAATCGGCATCATTGCTTATGCAGAAGCCATCTACATAGCTGTAACGAAAGTGACGTCCTGAAAGCAGTCCTGCGAAGGTCATCTCACTCAACCCTTCGGGTAAGGGCATGACAGCCGAAAGGGTGTGTGCTGGGGGACCACCGATAAAACAGCTCACTTTAAGCGGTTTCCCTTGTTTGTTCGCCCGATTCTGATGAACGCCAATGCCCCGGTGAATCTGATAATGAATCCCGACTTCTTTGTTCATTTCGTATTCATTGCCGCTGAGTTGGACACGGTACATGCCGAGATTGGAATTCATGATTCCTGGCTTGTCCGGGTCTTCCGAATATACTTGTGGCAGAGTGACAAAAGCACCCCCATCCCCTTGCCAGTGTTTTATCAGGGGGAGGTCCGATATTTGGATTTCCTGAAAAGTGGCTGGCAGGCTAGATTTTTTAAGGGGGAGAGCTTTTCTCGCAGCAAGTCCCGTTCTGATATATTTAAAGGGTTGTTTAATTGCTTTTATGGGATCATTGCGCAAAGCAATGACGTTTTGTGCATCTTCCCACGTATGCCGAAAAATAAACTTACTTCGCTCAATTGTCCCAAAAAGGTTGGACACCGCTCGAAAACGTGACCCTTTTACCTTTTCAAATAATAAAGCAGGGCCCCCTTCCGCAAAAACCTTCATATGAATCGCAGCCATTTCAAGGTCTGGATCAACCTCCTCATGAATACGAACTAAATGTCCATGCTGTTCCAAATCAATGATGCATTCCTCTAAATTTCGGTAGGTCATCTTTTCCCTCCAATCTATATCAGTGACTTTCTTGTTAATTCATAGAAAGTGAATGTTTCTTCCCACGACGAGAATCCAGCCTGAGCCATTTTATCGCTGCCTCCGCCTTTTCCGTTAAATTGTCCTAGGTTGGCTTTGAAGAACGAACCACAAGATAGATCAGAATTTCCATTATGCGCAAAAACAATCTTGTTTTCTAATGAAGTAGCAAGCAGAACCGGCAAATCACTTTCATTTGTAAGCTTAGACGCCAGATTCTGAACATCCTTAAGTGACTTGTCCGCAAAGATTTGTGCGATCAGATTACCCTCTTGCTTGGATAACATCTCCTGAGCCATATAATCGTCGTTCTTCTCTTTAAGTGAGACAAGCTCAATCTGAAGCTTCTTATGCTCATTCTCCCACTTCTCTATCCGATCGATAATCTCATCTTTACCTGTATTGAATTTTAAAGACAAGCTGTTCAGAATCCGCAGACTATCATTAAACTCATCTAAGGCGCGGTATCCGCATTTGAAGTAAATACGTAGGTTTCCCTTTTGCTTTTCTGCTTTCAGCAGCTTAATTATGCCAACTTCACCTGTTGACGAGACATGTGTCCCGCCGCATGCGTTTTTTTCAATGCCGTCAATTTCGACAATTCGGATATTCTCACTCACTTTCGGCTGATTGACTAGCTGCAGCTGAGCCATGTCTTCCGCTGTAACAAAATAACTGGAGATGCTGCGGTTCAGGTAGATTTGTCGATTTACTTCGTGCTCCATAGTTGCCAACTCGTCACGCGTTAGCTCTGGCCGCTCCACATCGATTGTGGCATAGTCGATACCTAAATGAAAGTTAACCGTCGGCGCTTGATAGAGGTCATGACACACTGCCGATAGCAGATGCTGGCCACTATGCTGCTGCATATGGTCAAATCTTCGCTTCCAGTTGATCTTTCCATTGATCTGTTCCTCTTTAGGCGGCTGTTCTAATTTATGTAAAATTTCACCCTCTTCACTAATCACATCAAGCACCGGAATTCCATTCATAAAGCCTTCATCACAGGGCTGTCCGCCCCCATGCGGATAAAAAGCAGTCTTCTCCAAGATGACATAATACCCATCTTCTCTTTGCAGGACTTGGCTTATCCGTGTCTGCCATTCTGTCAGATAAGAAGAATCGTAATACAGCTTAGTCGACATAACCTTTTCCCTTTCTATTTTCGCCTTTATTCAGGCTCGTTCTGAATACCACTTCCTGTTTTAGAGCCAATAATGCCTCTGAAAGAGTCAATACTGTATCCGGTAATCAACAAGATTGTGCATGGACATGGAGTCTCCACATAGATAAAGCTTCAGGTTAGTGACGAAAAGCTGCACTAATCGCTCCCTATTCCGTTCTGTTGATCCACCAGCGATATGTGGGGTCAGAATGACATTGGGGAGGGACCATAGCGGATGATCACTAGCAAGCGGTTCCTGCTCGAACACGTCCAAACCTGCCCCAGCAATCGTACCAGAAGAGAGTGCAGCCATGAGATCCTCTGTCTTAACGGTTGCACCACGCCCAACATTGATGAAGAAGGCGCTCGATTTCATTTGCGCGAACCGACTCGCATCGAATAGATGCTTCGTCTCGTTCGTGAGCGGCAGAATATTTATGACATAGTCGGCTGCTTGCAGCACTTCGTTCAGACGTGAATTGTCGAAGGTCTCATCAGCTTCGGGCATCGTGCCTCCGGAACGACGGACAGCAATGATCCTCATGTCGAAGGCCCGCCCAAGACGTGCTACCTCACGGCCGATCTGTCCTGCACCAATAATCGCAACGGTGCTCTCATTCATTTCTGTTAGCAGAGAGGGGATTTTCCAGCGTGCCTCATGTTGATTGCGCACAGCGGAGGCGATCCCACGTGACAAACCAAGCATCATGGCGATTACAGATTCCGATACAGAGCGGGCATGGACACCACTGGCGTCAGTCAGAAGCACTCCATTTTCTTCGAGGGAACTTAGCGGAAGCGTATCAATCCCGGATGACCAGCTCTGCAGCCATTTCAGCTTGCCTTCCGTTCCCAAAGAAAATTCCTTTATTTTGTCGTTCCATCCACATATAATTTCCGCGTCGCGATAATCGGGGTCCTCTACGGCCTCCGTACGAGCGAAGACAACTCGACAATCCGGTGCAGCCTGCCGCACGAAGTCTTGCTGCTTGTCCGAAAGTTTTTGTAAACAGATGATCGTTCGCATCGGGTTTTAATCTCCTTTTCTTAAACCGATTCGAGAAATAAATCTATACCCACCCAATTATACAGCAATTGGATGGGTGGCAACAGGCAAGGTAAGAAATGAGAATTAGGATATCATCGAATTATTCCCACCATGTTGAATCGGGATATACCGCTATACCAATAGAGACGGTCTCACCGATTCGAGGTGTCGCTATAGCTGCACCTAACTGCTTGGCTGCCTTTATAACTCGTTCAACGGGGTCAGTCCAGCTATGTAAAGCTAAAGTGAAGGCTCCCCAATGAATGGGAATCATCAACTTCCCTTGCAGATCCAAGTGGGCTTGCAAGGTTTGCTCGGGCATCATGTGGATACTGGCCCATTGTTCATTATATTGGCCGCACTCCATTAAAGTTAAATCAAACGGGCCATATTTACTGCCAATTTCCTTAAAATGAGGCCCATATCCACTATCCCCACTAAAAAATATTCTCGTCTTCTCACTAAGGATGACCCATGAACACCATAGAGAAGTATTTCGACCCGTCAAGCCCCGACCAGAAAAATGCCTTGCTGGTGCGCTAGCTAGAGTGAGTCCGCTATATGTAAACTCATCCCACCAATCATGCTCTTGAATGATCCTCGGATCTACACCCCAACGTACCAGATGCCCTGCGACACCTAAAGGAACAATGAATTGTTTGACTTTTCCTTTGAGTTTTCGAACAGATACGTAATCGAGATGGTCATAATGATCATGGGAGATAATGACAGCATCTATTATCGGTAGGTCTTTAATCTCTATTGGCAGCTTAGCACTATATCGCTTAGGACCAAAAAGCGGGAAAGGCGATGGCGATCTGCCAAACATGGGATCTAACAACAAGGTCACGCCATTAACTTTAAGCAATAAAGCCGAATGTCCAAACCAAGTAATTTGATCCACCATATTTGTATTATTGAAATTGGGGTCAAAGCTCTCTGTTGTAATACCACCCTTTGGTTTACGAAGTGAATTCCCTTTTATCATCTCTCGGAGAGTCTTAAAGGAGTCTTTAACCTTCATATCCATGGATGTTGGGATTTGGTTGATGAACTTACCGTTTGAAAAGTTTTTAGATTCGTTGATTCTCCTCTGGCTCTCCTGCGTCTTTTTCCCGCCGAGTGCGGGATAAAAGTTTAGAACCAGAAAAACCAATGCAATTATGGCGACGGTTATAACTAAGTAAATCATACATGATCCACCGTGATGACTACATTCCCCTTCTTGTGACCCTTATCCACATAACGGTGAGCCTCAGGAAGGTGTTCCAGCGGGTAACGCCTATCTATAACTGATTTGATCTTCCCCGTCTCCGTGAGTTCCTTCAGCAAGATTAAATCTTCCGTACATACCTTTGCAATCCCTTGTGATACTGACACGTATAACCCATTCGGAGCTAGTGCTTTCTTGCAGCTTGATTTTGAGATTTTTCCAACTGCATCAAAGATGATATCATACAGCCCATCACTTTTCGTAAAGTCCACTTTCGTGTAATCAATGACCTTATCAGCTCCCAGAGATTTCACCAATTCTATATTTGTGGTACTGCAAACCCCAGTGACCTCTGCACCAA